>NZ_JARCCZ010000017.1:0-136660 GCF_048957775.1 Pseudarthrobacter sp. CC4
AGCGCAGGCCCCACACCGCACTCAAAGGCGCCTCACCGGCCAGCCGTGTCACCAACCAACCGGGTTAGTACAGCTAGATCTGCTTAAGTGCCTGCTCCAGGTCGCCAATCAGGTCGTCCACGTCCTCCAGCCCCACCGAAAGCCGCACCACGCCGTCGCTCAGCCCAATGGCGGCCCGGCCCTCGGGTCCCATCGCGCGGTGCGTGGTGGTGGCCGGGTGGGTGATGAGCGACTTGGCATCGCCAAGGTTGTTGGAGATGTCGATGATCCGCAGGCCGTCCAGCAGCGCAAACGCCGCGTCCTTGCCCGAGCGGCCGCCGGAGGGGGCGAGTTCCAAGGTGAGGACAGTGCCGCCGGCGCTCATCTGCTTTACGGCCAGCTCGTACTGCGGGTGCGATTTCAGGAGCGGGTACTTCACCCAGCTGACGGCAGGCTGTTCCTCCAGCCATTCCGCGAGGCGCAGGGCTGACGCCGAGGAGTGGTTGACGCGCAGCGCCATGGTCTCGAGGCCCTTGGTCAGGACCCAGGCGTTGAACGCGGACAGTGCTGGTCCGGTGTGGCGCATCAGCTGCTTCACCGGCCCGTCAATGAACTCCTTGGTACCCAGGATGGCGCCACCAAGCACCCGGCCCTGGCCGTCGATGTGCTTGGTGCCCGAGTAGACAATCACGTCGGCGCCGAACTGCCCGCACCGCTGCAGCAGGGGGGTGGCAAAAACGTTGTCGACGACAACGGTCGCCCCGGCAGCGTGCGCCAGGTCGCTCACCGCAGCAATGTCCACGATCTCCTGCATGGGATTGGACGGCGATTCGAAGAAGACGGCGGTGGTGGGCTCGGAGAGCGCTTCACGCCACTGCTCCAGGTCAGGGCCGTCCACGAAGACGGTCTCCACGCCCCAGCGCGGCAGGATTTCGTTCAGGATCACAAAGCACGAGCCGAAGAGTGAGCGGGCGGCAACCACCCGGTCCCCGGCCGCCAGCAGCGCACCCAGGGCGGTGAACACCGCGGACATGCCGGACGCCGTCGCGAAGCACGCCTCGGTCCCCTCAAGCAGGCGGAGCCGTTCCTGGAACGTGGCCACGGAAGGGTTGCCGTAGCGCGAGTAGACAAAGCGTTCGTCCTCGCCCGTAAAGGCCCGCTCCGCAGCGGCGGCGGATTCGTACACGAAACCGGAGTTCAGGAAGACAGCTTCGCTGGTCTCCTGGAAGTTGGTGCGGTCCAGCCCGCCGCGGACGGCCTGGGTGTCGGGGCTCCAGCCGGTGGCGTCTTCGTTGAAGGTCACTTAGTTCTTTCCCAGGTTGGTCGGCAGGCCGCGGTTCTTCCAGCCGTTGACGGTACGTTCTCCATAACGGTCCGGTTCACCCTCAAAGCCTTCCAGGACGTTGTAGGAGGTGAAGCCGGCCTGCGTGGCGGCGATAGCGGCCGCGATGGAACGCTGGCCGGAACGGCACAGGAACACCAGTTCGGTCGACTTGTCCTCGGGCGCCTGTTGGCTAAGGTCGGTGATGAAGTCGGGGTTGGGGATTCCGCCCGGGAAGGTCCACTGGATGAACAGCGGATCGTTCTCGGTGGCCTTGGTGTCGGGAATGCCGATGTGGGCCCATTCGCCCTCCGTGCGCACATCCACCAGGATGGCGCCCTGCTCGAGCTTTTCCCAGGCCTCCTGCGGGGTCAGGTCTCCGGCGTAGCTCATGCGTGGCCCTCGCCGCCGAAGTCAAGGTCATCACCGGCGGACTCGAGGTCGTCAACGGCATCTGCCACGGCAGCGTCCGCGGAAGCGATGGCTGCCGGCAGGACTACCGCCTGCGCCACGATCACGCTGCTGCCGTTGAAGGTTGCCGCCGGGCTGCCGTGGAGGACATAGCCTTCCGCCAGCGCGGCGGAGATCCGCTCGCAAAAGGCGCGGTCATCCGGCCCGCTGATGAGGCGGTATGACAGTTTCTCTTCAGGGGCAGGTGCGTCAGACACGACGATCTCCTTCTCTCACGCTTGCAGCTCGAATGGGTCGATATGCCGAGTGTTCACCTGAGGCACCCCGCCGCGAAAGGAGGGTTGCCGACCGGCCAGTCAGGGCTTGGCGCCGGTACTCATTACTCCCCAAAAACGTAACACTTGCCGCCCGCGGCCGCACCGCCGTCGTCGTCATGTTGCGTAACTGAAGTACTGTCCTGCCGTGCCGCCGGCGGAGGGTGCAGGGCCTGGCTGGGCTACTTACGGGAGCGGCAGGATCAGTTGATGCAGCAGGTGGTCCTGCCACTGCCCCGCTATTTTCAGGTACTCCGGTGCCACGCCGATCTCCCGGAACCCTGCCCGCTGCAGGATCCGGCGGGATGCCGTGTTGTGGAGCAGGGTCGCCGCCTGGATACGGTGCAGGCCAAGGGCTGTCCGCGCGTACTTGGCTGCAAAGAGGACAGCGGCCGTGCCGACGCCTTGTCCGGTAAGCCCGCCATCCACCCAGTAGCCAAGGTTCGCACTGAGGAAGGGGCCGCGGACGATTCCCGTCAGGGTGACTGTCCCGACAAGGCGCCCGCCTCTGGTGCGCGCACCTTCTAGGCCTGCACCGCCGTCGGCCTCCTCCACCAGGACCCATGGGACCTCGGATCCCAACAGGTGCTGTCCGCGCTTGGCACGGATAATTTCCGCCTGCTGCTCCTGCGTGAAGAAGGCGTCATTCCTTTCTGGCTCCCACGGTGCCAGATGTCCGCGATTCAGCTGGTACGCCGTGGCCAGGCCATCGGCGTCAGCGTCCTCGAGCAGCCGGATGAGAACCCCTTCGCGCAGGTAACCGCTGCTTCCACTCACTGGCAAAAGGCCTTTCAGGTTGGTGCTGCGTGTGCCGGAAGAGCGTTTACTTTACGGAAATCTGAACGCTACAGGACAGACACTGTCACAGCATTTGACGAAACATTTCATCCCTAGGCTCACCCTGTAACACTCCGGTGAAAGGGAACAACATGACAGATGCTACTCGCAGGAACTTCCTCCGCTACGTGGGAATGGTGGGGGGAGCCGGGGTGATGTACCAGACCATGGCAGCCATGGGACTGGCCCCGGACGCCGCGGCTCCTGCGTTCGCCGCACCCCGTGCTGACGACCTGCTGGGCAAGGGCAAGAGCGTGGTGATCCTTGGCGGCGGAATCGCGGGCCTGACCACTGCCTACGAACTGGGTAAGGCCGGCTATAAAGTCACCATCCTTGAGGCGCGGATGCGCCCGGGCGGACGCAACTGGACAGTGCGGGGCGGGACAGAGGAGGCGGATCTCCGGGGAGTCACCCAGCGCGCCGCTTTTTCGAGGGATCAGTACATGAACGCCGGCCCGGGCCGCATTCCACAGCACCACATCACGCTGGACTACTGCAAGGAACTCGGAGTGGCGATCGAGCCCTTCACCAACCAGAACGCTGACGGATACCTCTTCCGGGAGGGCAGCGGCAAGCTCTCCAATACTCCCATCCGCCACCGGGCAGCAAAGGCCGATGTTTACGGGTACGTCTCCGAACTGCTCGCCAAGGCCACGGACCAGGGTGCCCTGGACAGCTACATGAGCGCAGCGGACAAGGAGAACCTGATCTCCTTCCTGAAGAGCTTCGGCGCCATTGGCAACAAGGTCCCTGGGGATGCCGCGGCGAGCTTCAAGTACGCCGGCACCGGCCGCAAGGGATACTCGGTGGCCCCGGGTGCCGGCCTGGAGGCCGGCGTGCCCCTGGCTCCGGATGCCCTGTCCGACGTTTTCGCCAGCGGCGTGGGAAACTACTTCTCCTTCGAATTCGGCTGGGACCAGGCCATGATGATGTTCCAGCCCGTGGGCGGCATGGACCGCATCCCATACGCGTTTGAGGCAGCCATCGGCAAGGACAAATTCGTCTACGGTGCCAAGGTCCTGTCCATGAGCAACACCGCCGCAGGCGCGGCTGTTGAATACAGCAACGCTGGCGGTGAGGCCAAGCGCATCGAGGCGGACTTCGCCGTGTGCACCCTGCCCCCGCACATCGCCGCAAAGATCCCCGGCAACCTCCCCGCCGACGTGCTCGATGCCCTCAAATTCGCCACCCCCAGCGACGCCGGCAAGATCGGCATCGAATACTCCCGTCGCTGGTGGGAGGAGGACCACCGGATCTACGGCGGCATCACCAACACCAACATCGACCTCGGCAACATGTGGTACCCGTCCACCGGCTTCCACGGACAGCGCGGCACCATGGTGGGTTACTACAACACCGGCGCCAGCGCACGCATCTACAAGGAACTCAGCCCGGAGAAGCGCCTCAGCCGCGCCCTGGACCAGGGCGCGAAAATCCATGGCGACGTGTACCGCAAGGACGTGGCGGCGTCGTTCTCTGTTGACTGGGGGAGCACGGCATTCTCGGAAGGCGCCTGGGTGGGCTGGCCGTCGCAGAATGACGCGAAGTACGCCAAGCTGCTGGAGCCTTCCGGCAACATCTACTTCGCCGGGGACCACCTCAGCCATGCCATCGCCTGGCAGCACGGTGCCATGACCTCCGCCCGCGCCGCCGTCACCGCTCTGCACAGCCGGGCGGCCGCCATGGTGGCCGGATGATCCCCGCCGGCACACCCGCCAGCACTTCAGTCGACCCGCGAAAGAAGCCCATGATCCGTCGCCGTGTTTCCCTTATCGCCGCCGGCATCGCCGGCATCAGCCTCACCGCAACCGCCGCCTTCGCGGCTCCCGCGGTCTTCCAGGAACTTGCCGCTCCGAAGCCGGGCACCACAGTGTCAAACCTTCCAGCCGGCCAGGACAATCCCATGATCGCCGGCGGCGTGGCCATCGGCGCGAACACTGCCATCTATAAGACCAGCGGACTGGGGCCATCGGCGCTCAATCCGGCCGCGCCTGCGGGCAGCGAGCAGCGCTTCGTGGATACGGCGGTGTTCCCGGGCGGTGTCCTCCCGCCCGGTGTCACCATCACGGAGGCGCAGGGCATCAACGCCCTCCGCAGGATCGGCGAGAACCTTGCCCAGGCAGGACTGGATTACGACGACGTCATCACCATGCGCGTTTTCCTCCAGAATCCCGCCGGCGCGGAAAAGGCCGACTTCGACGGCTGGAACCGGGCATACCGGCAGTACTTTGCGAACACCAGCCTCGCGGACGGGGCGGCCGTGAAGGTGCCGCTGGGCTCGGCCGCGCCGGCGGAGCCGTTTGTGGCGAACCCCGCCAGGCCTTCCCGCTTCGCGCTTGAGATCGAGAACTTGCCGGTCAGCGGCTGGCTGGTGGAGGTGGAAGTGGATGCAGCCTACCCCGCCTCGGGCGGCAGGTAAGGAGTTCGGCGGGCCCCGGATAATCCGCACTCAAATGGAACGGCGTGGACCCTGTGCCCCAGGCACGTGGTCCACGCCGTATTCGTTTTGATGCCGTTGCTTAGACGAGGCCCGGGTAGCTTGCCAGGATGTAGTCGGCAGCGGCGGGGCCTTTCATGCGTAGCCCCTTGCGGCCGTGCCTGATGCGGCAATTCATGGCTATCCAGAAATTGGACTCCAAACCGGGCTTCTGCTGGTTGATGAAGCACCAGCTGGTGTACAGGCCGTAAAGGCGGTCACGGTCGAGGGTGGCGTCCGAGGCCTGGTCAATGTAGGTGGCTTCTTTTAGAAAGAGATCGAACTGCGAATGCGCCATGACGGCTTCCCTTCGCTAAGTGCGGTGGTGCCGCCGTTCGGCTACAGCAGCGAACCTCAATGCCGTGCACGGGGCATGGAGTGTTGATGAAGCCCGCGGAAATCAAGAACTAGTTGAAACCGGGGGCTACTAGTTGAAATCAAGGGCTACAGGGCGGTGTCACTGCCGCATCTACAATGTAGACTTTACTCGTAGACAACGGATTCGGCAAGCGAATGGATTACCTATCCGGGTAAAGGGCTTGCCGCCTTCCAGGACGGAAATCATGGCTTCCCCGAAAGTCCAGTCCCCCACCGGGCCGGCCCAAAAGCAAAAGCTGAGCCGGGAGCTGGTGCTGACCAAGGCGCTCGAAGTTGTTGACGCGGAAGGCTTGGAGGCGCTGACCATGCGCCGCCTTGGCCAGGAACTGGGCCGGGATCCGATGAGCCTCTACCGCTATGCGGAGAACCGCGCCGCGCTGCTGGACGGCGTCACCGAACTGGTGCTTAACGAACTCACCATCCACCCCGACGATCCCGATTGGAAAGCCCAGCTGCGCCGCATCGCACACGACCTTCGGAGCCTTGCGCTCCAGCACCCCAATGTGGTGCCGCTGCTCGTGACCAGGCCGCTCTCCACCCCGCTGGGGCTGCGGCCGCTGGGCACGCTGCGTCCCCTCGAGCAGATCCTGTCCCTGCTGATTGGGGCAGGGTTCAGCCCGTCGGACGCCCTCCACGTCTACCGCGCCTACTACGGCTTCCTCTACGGCCACATCCTGAACGAGCTGCAGGAATTCGTTGTGGACCCGGAGGAAAACGAAGTGCTGCTGCGGCTGGGACTGCACCGGTTGCCTGCCAAGGAGTTCCCGCGGCTGCGTGCGCTGGCCCCCGCCCTGGCGGACTACGAAGGATCCGCGGAACTTGACCAGGGGCTAAGCATCCTGCTCTCCGGCCTTGAAGCCCAACTGTCCCTTCAGGACGCAGGGCCAACCGGCTAGCCTGCCCGGACAGGCATTCCGGCCGAGTTATTCGAAAGAGGCCCGCCGCTTGTCCTGCTGGCGCGTGGCCCAGACGTCCGGCCGGTTCACCTTGAAACGGCGGCCGGTCAAAGCACGGGCTGTCAGCCGGATGTAGTTTGCCTTTTCTCCCGGCTGCCATGGCTCCAGCCCCAGGCTGTCCACGGCGTCCTTGTCCGCCTGGTCCTCGATGATCGCCGTATCGCCGCGCAGCACCACGCTCCAGGCCTCTTCGGTATGGGGATCGTAGCCGTCGATCTCCAGGGCGGCAGGCCTCTCTGTCAGGGCACTCCACAGCTTGGTGACGCCGGCCGTACGGAACGCGATGCTGCGGCGGTGCACCACGTAGTTGATTGGAAAGATCTCGGGGTGGCCGTCAACCACCAGTGCAAGGCGGCCGACAGTGTCATTGGCCAGGAGTTCCCAGCATTCGTCAAAGGTCAGGTTGTCATTCGGCTGCGTCTGCGAGTCCATGAACCAAACCTTACGGCCACTGCCCCCGCCGAACCTAGAGCGCAAAGGCCGGAATCACAGGACCGTTTACTGGATGCCCGCGAACAACTCGTTCAGTTCGGCGGTCAGCTCCTTCTGGACGGAGGGCGTGCCGATTTCCTTGCCGTCGATCCGGTTGACCGGCGCCAGCAAACGGACGCTGGAGATCAGCCACACCGCGTCGGCATCCAGCAGGTCCTGCGGCTCAAGCGGGCCGTAGCCCAGTTCCCAGCCCGCAGCCTTCGCCGCGGTGAACAGCGCGCCCTGCGACGTGCCCGGCAGGATGCCGCTGTCCAGCTGGGGCGTGATGAGGCGCTTGACGGAAGTGCCGTCGTCGGACGTTCCTGCGTGGGCCAGCAGCACGGTGGAGGTGGGCCCTTCCAGTACCCGGCCGTCGGAGGAGATGAAGATGACGTCGTCCGCGCCCTGTTTATGGGCATGGCGCAAAGCGGCCATGTTGACGGCGTAGGACAGCGTCTTCGCGCCGAGCAGCAGCCAGGGGGCGCGCTCGGCGGCGTCGCTGTCGTAGCCCCGGTCAAGGAGGATGACGTCGATTCCCGTCTCCCGCTGGCGGCGCGCCAACGCCCCCGTGGGGGACACCTGGACCCAGGCGGTGGGCGCGGTGGCGCCCTCCACACCGCGGGTCACCACCAGTTTGACCACGAGTTCGTCCTCGGCGGCGGAGGCAGGCGGATACTCGGACCGGTACTCGCTCAGTGCAGTCCCGATGGCCCTGCGCCACTCGTCCTCCGGCGGGATAACCAGGTCAAGGGCGTCCGCGGAGCGGGCCAGGCGGTCAAGGTGGGCCTGGACCTTCCGCACGTTGCCGCCTACAGCCAGCATGGTTTCGAAGATCCCGTCCCCGCGGGTGGCGCCCTGGTCCGTGACCAGGAGCTGGGGCTTGGAGGCATCGGCGAGCCGGCCGTCCGGGAACGCGGGGTCGAGGAAAACGAGAACCACGGAAGCTGGAGAGGTCATGGCTCCAGCTTAGTGCGGCGCCGCACGGATAAGCTGGGCAGAGTGCCCTGGCTGGAAACGGTCCGCCGGGAGCCCATCCTCCGGGGGTTTATTTCGTGTTGTGGCCATTCTCGCTTGCCGGCACCGCGCCAATGTGGGTGGTGGTGCTGCTGGGCGTCGCCGACCTCCTGATCAGGGTGCTGGCTGTGGGCATCATTCCGGGCAACAGGCGTCCCACCACGGCGATGGCGTGGCTGCTGGGCATTTTCTTTGTGCCGTTCGTGGGCATCCTGCTGTTCCTGCTGTTCGGCAACTTCAAGCTGTCCAGCCGCCGGCGGGCGCAGCAGCAGCGGGTCAACGAACGCGTGCGGGCCGGGATCTCCTCGCTTTCCGACGTCGAAAGCGACTACCCCGGACCGGAATGGGTGAAGTCCGCCGCGGAACTGAACCGCCGGCTCGGGTCCCTGCCCATGGTGGACGGCAACTCCGTTGACCTGATTCCCGGCTATCCGGACTCGATCCTGCAGATGACGGAGGCCGTGCGCAAGGCGAAAGAGTTTATCAACGCCGAGTTCTACATCATGAGCACGGACCACATCACCGACGACCTCCTCACCGCGCTGGAGGAGGCCGCCGAGCGCGGCGTCGAAGTCCGCGTGCTGTTCGACCACATCGGGACCCTGCGGGTCCAGGGCTACCGGAAGCTCCTGAAGCGGCTCCGCGCGGGCAAGATCCAGTGGAAGCGCATGCTTCCGCTCCTGCCCATCCACGGCCAGTGGCGCAGGCCTGACCTGCGGAATCACCGCAAAATCATGGTGATCGACGGCGAGGTTGCCTTCACCGGCTCGCAGAACCTGATCGAGCCCTCCTACAACAACCCCCGGCACCGCAAGGCGGGCCGCGAATGGGTGGAGCTCATGGCGCGCCTGCACGGGCCCATTGTGACCACATTGAATGTCGTCTTTGCCACCGACTGGCTCAGCGAAACCGACGAATCCCTGGAGCACCAGCTGCAGATCCCGTCCAACCCGCACCCCGGGAACGTGACGGCGCAGGTGGTGCCGAGCGGCCCGGGGTTCATCACCGAGAACAACTTGCGGCTTTTCAACACGCTCATCTACTCCGCCCAGCACCGGATATCGATCTGCAGCCCGTACTTCGTCCCGGATGATTCCCTGCTCTACGCCATCACCACCGCTGCCCAGCGCGGTGTGGACGTGGAGCTGTTCGTCTCCGAGAAGGGCGACCAGTTCCTGGTCCACCACGCCCAGCGGTCCTATTACGAGGCCCTGCTGGAAGCCGGCGTCCGGATCTACCTGTACAAGGCCCCGTTCGTGCTCCACGCCAAGCACTTCACCATCGACGACGAGGTGGCGGTGCTGGGCTCCAGCAACATGGACATGCGTTCCTTCTCCCTGAACCTTGAGGTGTCCGTGATGCTGCTGGGCGAGGACATCGTCACCAAGATGCGTGCGGTGGAGGACACCTACCGGGACATCTCCCACGAGCTGAAACTGGCGGACTGGATCAACCGGCCCCTGGCGGCCCGCTACGTGGACAACGTGGCGAGGCTGACCGCCACCGTCCAGTAAAAACTCCGGGGGTCAGGCGTCCGGGAAGTCCGCTCCCAGGGTGGAGAGGACGCCGAACGCCTTGGTGCGGATTTCCTCGTATTCGTCCTCCGGGACCGAGTCGGCGGTGATGGCGCCCCCGACGCCGAGCGTCAGTTCCGCCGTTCCGTCGCCGGCGGCGTCGATCACCAGGGTCCGGATGGCGACGGCGAGGTCCGTGGCGCCGTTCAGCGAGAAGTAGCCGATGGCGCCGGAGTAGAGCCCGCGCCCGCCACCTTCGAGCCGGTCCAGGATGGCCATGGTGCTGATCTTGGGGGCGCCGGTCATCGAGCCCGCCGGGAAGCAGGCGGCCACGGCTTCGGCCCGGGAGGATCCCCGCTGCAGCTGCGCATCGATCGTGCTCACCATCTGGTGCACCGTGGCGTAGCTCTCGATGGCGCAGAGCCTGCTGACCGTGACGGAGCCCGGGACCGCGAAATGGCTCAGGTCGTTACGCAGCAGGTCCACGATCATGATGTTCTCGGCGCGGTCCTTCAGCGACGACGCCAGGTCCGTGCGAAGCTGCGCGTCCTCCTGCGGGTCGGCAGCCCGGCGGCGGGTGCCCTTGATGGGCTCGGCGCGCATGCCGCCGTCGGAGGCGATCTTCAGGAACCGCTCAGGCGAGGTGCTGGCCACCGTGAGTCCGCCGAACATCAGGTAGCTGGCGAAAGGGGCCGGATTCCTCCGGCGCAGGGCCAGGTATGCCTGCCACGGGTCCAGCGTGGCCGCCGGAACTTTCGCTGACAGGGTGGTGGTCAGGCAGACCTCGTAGGTGTTTCCCTCGGCGATTTCGTGCTGGGCGGCAGCGATCTTCTCCCGGTACTGCTTGGCTGTATCACGGCTTTGGAATGTGGGCGCTTCCGGAAGTACGACGCCGTTGCTGCCGCCGGCCCGGGCTGCCACGGCCGCCTGCGCGGCGGGGCCGGACGCTGCCTCGACCGCGGCGCGCGCGCCTTCCAGCCACTCGTCGGCATCCGGGGCGTCGAGAGCCAGGAGCCAGGCCGTGCCTTCCGCATGGTCCAGGACAACCGCCCTGCCTGCGAAGATCAGCGAAGCATCAGGCGTGGGCGCGGAATGATCGGATCCGCCGGTTTCCCGCTTGAGTTCGTAGCCCAGGCATCCCAGCCAGCCAAGGGTGAACTCACCGGGGTAGCCGTAGGGGGTGCTGACTGCCGGGTTGCCCCAGACGGTGTCCAGCCAGCGGAAGAAGGGGCGCGCCACCGTGGCGGTGGCGCAGCCTGCCCTTAGCTCGCTTTGTCCGGAACGGTGCGTCATGGACTGGCCGTGTGTGCCGGCGTCGTCCGCCATGATGCTGAAGCGGCTCCGCCCTGCGGCTTCGGACCCTGCCTGGTCACCGGCCTGGCTCGCATTCGATGAGTCGAGCCAGACGGCGTTGGCCGAGGTGCCGTAGAGGGAATTGAACAGCGCTGCTGGATCCGGCCTGGTGTCCAGCTGTTCGGTGCGGATGCTGAGGCCACGGCGCGCCGAAAGCTCGGGGGACAGCGCCGGGGCCAGGGCGGGGAGATACGGCAGGAGCTGCAGGACGTCCGCCGGGGCGGATCCGACGGCGCGGTTCAGTACCCGGACGTCGGCGTGCTGCGGCACGTCGTCGGTGCGCAGCCATTCCTCCTCCTGCGCAGCCCACTGGTCCCAGTAGGGTTCGTAGGTGCCGCCGTCGCGGTCCAGCGCCCGGGTGCGGCGGACCTCCTCCGGTGAGTCCGCCCAGATGACGGCGCTGAGCAGGCGCCGGGCCGCGGCCGCGGCGGCGCCCACTCCCTCAACGATGACAATCTCGGCCGGCAGCGTGACCCGGGAGTCGCCGTCGTAATGGTTCTGCCAGTCCCAGCTGGTCCAGGTGGCGGCGTCGCCACGGCTCAGGGGCTCCAGAACCGTGGCGACGTAGCGGTCAATGCCGACCATGAGGCCGTTCCAGCCGGGATAAATGTCCTCGAGGTGGAACAGCGACACCCTGTGGTGGGCCCGCAGCCGCGCCGCCAGTTCAACTGCGAGGGTGGTCTTTCCAGCGCCCGAGCGCCCGTCGATGGCAATGATGACGGGGGCTGGGCTCATGAATTAGAGCGTACCGTCATCCCTGCCGCGCTTTCATCCGGGGGTTCTTCCTGTTGATGACGAAGGTCCTCCCGCGCCGCCGGACAACCTGCGCGCCGGGGATCTTTTTCAGTGCGCGGAGTGAATTCCGTACCTTCATGCTGTGCTCCTTGTTTGGTGGTGGTGCAATGCCAGTTCTTCATCGGTGAGCTGGCAGGACATCAGCAGGTTCCCGAGTTCCGCGGCATCAAGGTCCTCGCCCGTCGCTGCTATGACGGAGGCGGCCGGGGCGCCGTGGCCGGCCGGCTGGCTTCCCGCCCCGGGTGCGGCGTGGCCCTCCGGCCAGGCACCGAGGTTCTCCAGCCACACGCGGGGGCCGATGCCCTGGATCGCTATCCGGCAGGCCGGTGCGGACGCTATCCACAGCTGGCCGCGCAGGAGGCAGCATCCTTCTGCCAGGGTTGCCAGTGCGTCCCGGAACCGTCCGGGGTGCAGCGGCCGCTCGATGCGGTGGAACACTGTGGCAAACGGCGACTCCATGCTGCGGGCCGGGGGACCGGGCGGTTGGGCGTTTCCGGGTGCTGTCCTGGCCACCGCGTCGGCGTAGCGGTGCAGTCCCTGCCTGACTGCTGCCGCATCACGGGCCACCTCCGCGTGCGGAGCGAGTTCACGGAGCAGGTGCAGCCCGCGCTCGCGGCCCGGCGGGTCGGGCGGCACAATGTCCGGCTCGGTGAGCAACACGGTGTCCGCGAAGGCGAGTTCGCCCACCAGGAATTCGCCCGGCGTCCGCTCGTCTTCCGGTGCGGGAGTGAAGCCGGATTCAAACAAGGTGTGGGAATCCCAGATGTGGTCCTCCAGGGCATCCGGGGAACACGCGAGGATTACCGTACCCACAGGTGCTGCGCGGGTGAGGCCGCGCCGCAGTGCGGACACCGCGGCTGATGCAGGGACGGCAGGCGGCAGGCCAATGATGATGGCCCCCTTCGTGTTTTCGAGCAGCCGGTCGATGCTCGGGACAAGGTCCAGCCGGACGGCGCAGCTGAGGCAACCGTGTTCCAGCATTGTCTCCTCGCGTTCCAGGAGGATCCGGCCACTGAATATTCGCCGGACCACGAGTCCGTCCTCCATGAGGTCATGAAGGACCACCAGGCTGCCCGGATGGGCTGCCGCAAGGTCTTCGCACGCCTGCTGCCGGCAGAGTGCATCAAGGGAACTGATGACGGTGAGGTTCATGCCATCAATGTAGTTGAGAATCGTTCTCAACTACAAATGGAAGGCCAGCCTTGACGGCCGCCTGCTGCCGTCGTGCCTTCGCTCCGCCTGGCTGTCCTGTTCCGCTGCTTGCCTAAGCCTGGCGCTGGAGCTCGGCGTTCCGGACCGCGGCCACTTTGATGTAATCCAGCAGTCCGGGAAGTGCGGCGTGTACCTGATGCCAGACGGTGTCGAAATCGGCGTGGCCGCCGTACCAGGGGTCTTCGATTCCCTGGTCGAGAAGGTCTTTTTCTGCCAGTTGCGGGTCGAAGCTGCGCAGCATCCGGATCTTGTCCCGGGACTCCTGGTCCGGGGCGGACTCGCTCAACCAGGCGTGGTGGTCGATGTCCAGTGCCAGGATCAGGTCCCGTTCGCGGAACCATTCCGGCTGCCACTGGCGGGCAATGTGCCGGCTGGAGGTAAGTTGTGCCGCTGCCAGCCGCCTGGCCGCCCTCGGGTCGATGGGCCGTCCGGCCTCGTATCCCGTTGTGCCCGCGGAGTCCACCGTAACCAAACCGCCCAGCCCTGTGTGTTCCAGCGCCGCGGCGAGCATCAGCTCGGCCATGGGGGACCGGCAGATGTTCCCGGTGCAGACGGCGATCACGCGGTATGGGCTCGACGGTGAGTTCATGATGCTAAGCATGCGCGCTATTTGCCCCTGTTGGCTAGCGCGTGATTCACAATGCTTGACTGGTTTGTAAAGATTCTGGACTTTCGGTCACATGCTCTTCCGTGGGGCGGCCGGAGCGCGCTGCGTCGTCAGTGGAGGAAGGCCAGCAGGATGCCCACGGCCACAAACAGCACCCCGAAGGCCCGGTTGAGGACAAGTTGGCCGCGGGCGCTGTGGGTGAAACGCTCAAAGGACCTGGCCGCGGCGGCGAAGAAGAACCACATCACCAGGATGTCAATGGCAACGATGGTTGCCGTCAGTACTGCGTACTGCGCCAGGAGGGGCTGCTCCGGCCGGATGAACTGGGGCATGAAGGCGAGGAAGAAGATGATGGCCTTTGGGTTCAGGAGATTTACCCAGAATCCGCGCCGGAAGATGGACCAGGCGGGCTCGTTCCGAAGGCCGGCAATCTTCTCCTGCCCAAGGTCCGGCTTGCTGAGGAACTGCCGGATGCCCAGATACACCAGGTAGGCGGCGCCCGAATAGCGGATCACGTTGAAGGCGATGGGCGAGCTGGCAACGAGCACCCCCACGCCGAGGGCAACGATCACCACGTGGATCACCAGTGCCGCCTGCTGGCCAAGGATTCCCCACATGGAGCGCCGGAACCCGGCATTCAGCGAGTTGCTCATGGTGTTGATGGCTCCGGCGCCGGGGGTGAAGCTGATCAGGACGCCGGCGCCCGCCAGCGCGAGCCAAAGGGAGAATTGCACCAGTCAATCCTACGTGTGCCCGCCGCGGCGTGGCGGATGGGCGGGCCCTACGCCCGGGCGATCACCTCGCCATTGGGGATCAGGAACCAGCCGTCGTCGGTGGATCCCCAGCGGTGCCAGCCCGCGGAAATCCTTGCCAGGTCCGCCGGGTTGGCGAAGCCATACTCCAGTGCCTGCTCCGCGAAGGCCGAGTGCAGCACGCGTTCGCCCCAGACGCGGGCCTGCCACCGGCGCTGCTGGCCGGTGGCATAGAGCCAGTTGCTGCTGGAGGGCGCGACGTCGGTGAAGCCTGCAGCCTGCGCCCAGCTGACAAGCCGCCGCCCGGCGTCGGGTTCGGCCCCGTTCCTGCGGGCGATGCGCTGGTACAGCTCCATCCATTCGTCAAGCTCCGGAATGGCGGGGTACCAGCTCATGCCGTGGAAGTCGGCGTCGCGCACGGCAACGATCCCGCCGGGCTTGGCCACCCGCCGCATCTCACGCAGGGCCTCCACAGGGTCCGTGAGGTGCTGAAGGACCTGGTGGGCATGGACGACGTCGAACGTCTCGTCCTCGAAGTCCAGGTCGTAGATATTGCCGGCCACGAACTCGACGTTCGGCACCTCCCGCTCCATGGCGAGGGCCTTGGCCTGGGCGATGATGTCCGGTGACCGGTCCAGGCCAGTCACCTTTCCCGGAGCCACCAGAACGGCAAAGTCGCATGTGATGGTGCCCGGGCCGCAGCCGACGTCGAGCACGTTGCAGCCCGGCGTGAGGTGCGGCAGGACGAACGCTGCCGAATTCTGGGCTGTCCTGGCGGCATGGGCGCGGACCACCGATTCGTGGTGGCCGTGCGTATAAACGTCGTCTTCAGGCTGCTGCGCGCTCATAACCAAACGCTACCCCCAACTAGGTAGCGCTAAGTGTCGTTTTGGCCCCTCAAAACGACACTTAGCGCTACCTAGTTGGGTGGGGTGGCTGTGTCCGGCTGGCCTGCGGACGAATCTTCCCGCGCAGCCACCGTGGCTTCCACCATGGCGGCCATGAATCTGCTGACAGTCTCCAGTTCCGCCGGAGTGAAATCGGCCATGGCAGTTCCCATGTGGCGCGCCAGCGGGGCGAAGATGGCGCCGCCGTCCTGGTAGGCCTTGGGGGTCATCTTCAGCTGGACCTGCCGGCGGTCCGAGCCGTGCCGCTCGCGGGTCACGTGCCCCGAATGGTCCAGCCGGTCGATCAGGGCGGTTGTCGCGGGGGAGCTCAGGTGCAGTTCCTTGCGCAGGAGCCCGGGCGTGACCACGTTTCCCTTCGCCGTGTGGCGCATGATCGCGGCCAGGGCATTGAGGTCCGTGCGGTGCATGTCCTTCCGCCCGCCTGCTGTATCCACATACCGGTTGGCCTCCAGTGTGAACTCCTGCAGGAGCAGGACCAGCGGGTGCGGCCCCGCGGGCGGACCGGAAGGAGGCCCCTGCAAGGCCGGGCCGGTATTGCCTGCCATGTCCACCTCCTGAATTCGGGGCACCAGTGCACGCCACCGGTGCTTGGCCGTTGGCCGTCCTGACGGATATTACGCCAGCCCGGCCGGCATGGAGGTACCGGCCGGGGCAAGAAAAGTTAGCCAGGCACTTATCTCTATGATGGAGATACTCTAGTATGGAATCAATCCTACCCGCGTCCCACCCCTGGAAGGCAAAAAATGAGAACCACATCCAAAGGTTCGGAACGTGTCCCGTTCTGGTTGCGCTGGCTGCTTCCCGTCATCCTGGTGCTGACCTGGCTGGCGCTGGCGGGCCTCGGAGGGCCAACATTCGGGCGGCTCGAAGAGGTCTCCTCCAACGACCAGGCCTCCTTCCTTCCGGCAGGTGCAGAAGCAACCGAGGCGCAGGACTGGCAGGCCAAGTTCCGTGACTCGGATGAGGTTCCGGGAGTCATCGTGATCGAAAGCAGTGAGGCCTTCACGCCGGCCCAGCTGGGGGAGGTTGCGGGACTGCGGGCGGAGCTCGAGGAACTGCAACTCGGCAGCGCGGTCATTGGACCCATCCCCTCCGAAGACGGCAAAGCCGTCCAGTTCATCGCGCCGATCGATTCCTCGGCCGAGGTCAAGGAAGCCGTGCAGGAGTTGCGGGACACCGTTGCCGGCGCGGCCCCGGAGGGCATGCGGACCTTCGTGACCGGCCCGGCCGGGCTTGCGGCGGACCTCACTGCCGCCTTCGCCGGGATCGACGGAATCCTCCTGCTGGTGGCCCTGGCCGCAGTGTTCGTGATCCTGCTGGTGGTGTACCGCTCCCTCCTGCTGCCCGTCATGGTGCTCCTGACGTCCGTCTTCGCGCTGTGTGCGGCCATCCTGCTGGTGTTCGGCATGGCAAAGGCCGGATGGATCCAGCTGAACGGCCAGAGCCAGGGCATCCTGTCCATCCTGGTCATCGGCGCCGCCACGGATTATGCCCTGCTGTACGTGGCGCGGTTCCGCGAAGCCCTGACCCACACCACCAACCGAACCGCCGCGGTCCTGACGGCGTGGAAAGCGTCCTTCGAGCCCATCCTGGCCTCCGGCGCAACGGTGATCATCGCCCTGCTGTGCCTGCTCTTCTCCGACCTCAACTCCAACAAGGCGCTGGGTCCCGTGGCAGCGGCCGGCATCCTCTGTTCACTGTTTGCCGCGCTGACGCTGCTCCCGGCCCTGATGGCACTGCTGGGCCGGGCTGCCTTCTGGCCCTTCCGTCCCAAGCTGCTCCCCGCGGACCAGCGCGAACCCGAGCTGGTCACCGGGCTGGAAGGCCA
Organism: Pseudarthrobacter sp. CC4; assembly: GCF_048957775.1. Taxonomy (NCBI): domain Bacteria; kingdom Bacillati; phylum Actinomycetota; class Actinomycetes; order Micrococcales; family Micrococcaceae; genus Pseudarthrobacter; species Pseudarthrobacter sp. CC4. The sequence goes on from NZ_JARCCZ010000017.1 coordinate 17,127, forward strand.
TAAGGGCCTGTGGCGTGCCACTGGGTCCCTGGTTTCCCGGCGGCCCCGCGTGGTGTGGATCGCGTCCGTCCTGCTGCTGCTGGTTGCCTCGGCCGGCGTCCTGCAGCTCAAGGCCAATGGCGTTCCACAAACCGACGTCATCCTCACCGCATCCAACGCCGTTGACGGCCAGGATGCCTTGGCGCGGCATTTCGACGCCGGCAGCGGCAGCCCCGCCGTCGTGGTTGCGGACCAAGGCAAGGCACAGGAAGTACTGGACACCGTGAAAGCGGCCGACGGCGTGGGCGAGGCTTATCTCCTTGCCCGGGGTTCCGTGCCCATCACCGGAGCCCCCGGCGCTCCCGGCGCACCTGACGTCCGCGACGGGAAGGTGCTCATCAACGCCACCCTCAACTCCGCCGCGGACTCCCTTGAAGCCGAGGAAGCGGTCAAGGCGCTGCGCGCCGACGTCAAGTCAGTGGACCCGGAAGCGCTGGTGGGCGGCGTAACCGCGACGGCGCTGGATACCAACACCACCGCACAGCGGGACCTGGTGATCATCATCCCGGTTGTCCTGGTGGTGATCCTCTTCATCCTGATGCTGCTGCTCCGCTCCATCCTGGCGCCGCTGCTGCTGGTGCTCTCGGTGGTGCTGTCCTACGCCGCGGCCATGGGCGTCTCCGCGTTTGTTTTCAACAACATCCTGGGCTTCCCGGGGGCGGATGCCACAGTCCCGCTGTTCGGTTTTGTGTTCCTGGTTGCCCTGGGCGTGGACTACAACATCTTCCTGATGAGCAGGGTCCGCGAGGAGTCCCTCAAGCACGGCACCCGGCCCGGCATCCTTCGCGGGCTGGGCGTCACCGGCGGCGTCATCACCTCCGCCGGCGTGGTTCTTGCGGCCACGTTCGCCGCGCTGGGCGTCATTCCGATCATGTTCCTGGTGCAGCTGGCCTTCATCGTGGCCTTCGGGGTGCTGCTGGACACCGTCCTGGTCCGGTCGCTGCTGGTTCCGGCGCTCGCCTACGACATCGGGCCCCGCATCTGGTGGCCGGGCAAGCTGGGGCGGCCGGAGCTGGATGCGGCCATCCAGCGGGAAACCGGCGGCAGCCCCGAGCGCGTGGTGGAGGGTGCAGGCCACCGCTAAACCCCGGACCCGGCCAGTGCCGTGCCCCGGATTGCACGTGCCCCCTGAAGGCCGGTGCGCCGCGGCCCTGTTGGCTAAAAGACCCGCTCGATAGACTGCAAATGCGCCCGTATGGACGCGGAACCTCAAGGGAGAGAAGTCATCATGACGGAACATCACGCCGATGAGCAGCCCCGCAAGGGCAGTACAGCGCCGGGACTGGAAGGCGAAGGCGGACAGTATGTGGACGGCGACTACGGCGATGCCGGCACTGTGGGGGACGTCGCCGCGAACCGTGAAGACGGCGAATATGAGGACGGCGATTACGGCGCCGCAGGTACGGCCGGCCGGGCCCGTGAAGCGGATGTGATCGGTGAGGAGCTCACCGACGAACAGGTGAATACCACTGCCGAGGAGCGCCGCCCGGACGGCGACAGGTAACACGGCAGCAAGAAGCAGCGCGGCGGCAGGTTCTCCAGCAGCGAAACGGGGAACCGCCGTCGTCCGCGTTTAAAACCCGGGAACCGCGCCATTGCGCGGGAGTCGCGGCATGTGCGGACCGCCCCAGATCACAAGTTGAGTGTAGTACGCTCAACTTCGTATTGACATCATCTGTGCGCTGAGTAAAGTTGAGTGCAGAACGCTCAATCAGTGGGCGCCAACCAGTTTCCAAGGAAAGAAGGAAGCAACTCATGTCACGTGCAGTAGGTATTGACCTCGGAACCACCAACTCCGTCGTCTCCGTTCTCGAAGGTGGCGAGCCCACCGTCATTGCCAACGCCGAGGGTGGCCGCACCACGCCGTCCGTCGTTGCGTTCTCCAAGTCCGGCGAGGTCCTGGTGGGCGAGATCGCCAAGCGCCAGGCCGTCAACAACATCGAGCGCACCATCGCCTCGGTCAAGCGCCACATGGGCACCGACTGGACCAAGTCCATCGATGACAAGAAGTACACCCCGCAGGAAATTTCCGCGCGTATCCTCATGAAGCTGAAGAACGACGCCGAGTCCTACCTGGGTGAAAAGGTCACCGACGCTGTGATCACCGTCCCGGCGTACTTCAACGACGCCGAGCGCCAGGCAACCAAGGAAGCCGGCGAAATCGCGGGCATGAACGTGCTGCGCATCGTCAACGAGCCCACCGCCGCGGCACTGGCCTACGGCCTGGACAAGGGCAAGGAAGACGAACTCATCCTGGTCTTCGACCTCGGCGGCGGTACCTTCGACGTCTCCCTGCTGGAAGTCGGCAAGGACGAGGACAACTTCTCCACCATCCAGGTCCGCGCCACGGCCGGTGACAACCGCCTCGGCGGCGACGACTGGGACCAGCGCGTTGTTGACTACCTGCTGAACCAGCTCAAGGTCAAGGGCATCGACCTGTCCAAGGACAAGATCGCCCTGCAGCGCCTCCGTGAAGCAGCTGAGCAGGCCAAGAAGGAGCTCTCCTCCTCCACCAGCACCAACGTCTCCCTCCAGTACCTGTCCGTAACCCCCGACGGCCCGGTCCACCTGGACGAGCAGCTGACCCGCGCCAAGTTCCAGGACCTCACCAAGGACCTGCTGGAGCGCACCAAGAAGCCGTTCCACGATGTCATCAAGGAAGCCGGCATCAAGCTCTCCGACATCGACCACATCGTCCTGGTGGGCGGTTCCACCCGTATGCCCGCCGTGTACGAGCTCGTCAAGGAACTCGCCGGCGGCAAGGAGCCGAACAAGGGCGTGAACCCGGACGAGGTTGTGGCCGTTGGCGCAGCCCTCCAGGCAGGTGTCCTGAAGGGTGAGCGCAAGGACGTCCTGCTGATCGATGTCACCCCGCTGTCCCTCGGCATCGAAACCAAGGGTGGCGTGATGACGCACCTGATCGAGCGCAACACCGCCATTCCCACCAAGCGGTCCGAGACCTTCACCACCGCTGACGACAACCAGCCGTCGGTGGCCATCCAGGTCTTCCAGGGTGAGCGCGAATTCACCCGCGACAACAAGCCGCTGGGCACGTTCGAGCTGACCGGCATCGCCCCGGCCCCGCGTGGCATCCCGCAGATCGAGGTCACCTTCGACATCGACGCCAACGGTATTGTCCACGTCTCCGCGAAGGACAAGGGCACCGGCAAGGAACAGTCCATGACCATCACCGGCGGCACCGCGCTCTCCAAGGAAGACATCGACCGCATGGTCCGTGACGCCGAGGAGCACGCAGCCGAGGACAAGGCCCGCCGCGAGGCAACCGACACCCGCAACACTGCCGAGCAGCTCGCCTACTCCGTGGACAAGCTCATCGCGGACAACGCCGACAAGTTGCCTGAAGAGGTCAAGACCGAGGTCCAGGCCGACGTCGACAGCCTCAAGAAGGCACTCGAAGGTACCGACGACGCTGCCGTGAAGGCCGCCTTCGAGAAGCTACAGGCTTCCCAGGGCAAGCTGGGCGAGGCCATCTACGCCCAGTCCGGTTCCCCGGACGGCGCCACCGGTGCTGCCGGTGCTGAAGGCGCTTCCGGAGGGGCCAAGGCAGGCTCTGCTTCCGATGAGGACATTGTCGACGCCGAGATCATCGACGAAGACGAAGCGAAGAAGTAGCAGCCATGCCCCATCACGGTAACGAGGAAGAGCACACTTCCGCAGGCCAGGAGAACACGGACCAGCGGGGCGACAGCCATGAGCCGGTCATCCGGGACAACCGCAAGGTTGACCCGGTGACCGGGCAGGCCCGCCATCCCGAGGGCGGCCACGCCGCCGCTGCCAAGGATTCCGACGGCGATGCGCTCGCCCAGGCTGAGGAGATCCTGAACGGTGTGGAGGTGCCGGCTGCGGAGTCCGTGGCCCAGGGCGCTGGTTCGGCAGGGACAACCGCAGAGGCCGCCGAGCTGAGGAACGACCTCCTCCGCCTGCAGGCCGAGTACGTCAACTACCGCAAGCGCGTTGAACGCGACCGCGCGGTGGCAGGGGAAATGGCCGTCATCGGCGTCCTGAACTCCCTGCTGCCGGTCCTGGACGACGTCGACGCAGCCCGCCAGCACGGCGACCTCGTTGACGGTCCGTTCGCCGCGATCGCCGCCAAGCTGGAGAACGCGCTGAAGACGTACGGCCTGGTCCGGATCGACGAGACCGGCGTGGAGTTCGATCCCACGATCCACGAGGCCCTGATCCAGCAGCCCGGCGAGGACATCGAGGTTGACACCGTCAGCCAGGTGCTCCGCTCCGGCTACAAGTCAGGCGAACGCGTCCTCCGCGCAGCGCAGGTCATCGTCGCAGTTCCGGCTTAGTCGGGGGTACTTCGGCGCTACGCCGGATAGGGGGCGGTGCCCTCCACACCGCCGCCCCCTATTTTGGCCTCCGCGCCGGCGGTCATCTCGCCTAAGGTGAGGTAACCACAAAGCTCGCAGCGGTACAGGGGCGGAGAGCTGTTAGTTAGAAGACTTTGAAAGGAAACGCCATTGGCTAGCCAGGATTGGGTGGACAAGGACTTTTACAAGATCCTTGGTGTCGCCAAGGACGCTTCCGACGCCGATATCAAGAAGGCTTATCGGAAGCTGGCCCGGCAGCACCACCCTGATACCAATGCGGGGAACACGGCTTCCGAGAAGAAATTCAAGGACATCTCCGAGGCTTACTCGGTGCTTTCGGATCCCGAGGAGCGCCAGCAGTACGACGCCATCCGGGCCATGGGCGGCGGCGCGCGGTTTGCGCCTGGCGGTGCCGGGGCGGGCAACGGCGGCTTCGAGGACATGTTCGGCGGCCTCTTCACTGGCAACACGGGCCGGCATGCCGGCGGCTTCAATCCTTCCGCCGGCGGCATTCCGCCGGAGTTCGCCGACCTGTTCGGCGGCGGCTTTGGCCAGACCGGGTTCCAGCGGACGCCCCAGAAGGGTGCGGACCGTACTGCCTCCACGAGCATTTCCTTCGCCGGCTCCATACGCGGCACCACCATTGGCCTGCGGGAACCGAGCGGTGAAGTCATCGACGTCCGGGTGCCGGCCGGCATCAAGGACGGCCAGAAGGTCCGCGTCCGGGGCAAGGGCCAGCCCGGCGCTGCCGGTTACGGGGACCTGGTGGTGTCCGTCTCGGTCCAGCCGCACGCCTTCTACACGCGCGACGGCGACAACCTCCGTATCCACGTCCCCGTCACCTTCCCCGAGGCTGCTTTGGGAGCGGACATCGAGGTGCCCACTATCGACGGCGAAAAGGTGCGGGTCCGCGTGCCGGCAGGGACGCCGTCGGGCCGCACCCTGCGGGTCAAGGGCAAGGGCGTGAAGACGTCCAAGGGAACCGGCGACCTGCTGGTGACCATCGACGTCGCCGTTCCCAAGAACCTGAACAAGGAAGCCGAAACCGCGGTCAAGGCGTTTGCCGAGGCCACGGCGGGAGCCGATGTCCGTGAGGGCCTGGCCGCCAAGGCCCGGTTGTAGCAGGGAGGTGTGCAGTGGACGTCAGTGCTGACCAGCCCATTTTCGTGATTTCGGTGGCGGCTGAGCTTGCGGACATGCACCCCCAGACGCTGCGGCAGTACGACCGGCTGGGTATCGTCTCGCCCAGCCGCGCTCCCGGAAAGTCCCGCCGCTACTCACAGCGGGACGTGACCATGCTGCGTGAAGTGCAGCGGTTGTCCCAGGAAGGCGTCTCGCTCGAAGGGATCAAGCGGATCCTGGAACTCGAGAACCAGGTGGCCGCCCTGCAGGGCCGGATTGCGGAGCTGACCGAGGAACTCGGCCGGCGCCGGCAGCCCTTGGACGCACGGATCTTCGCGGCCGGCGCGGCCGGTGACGTGGTGAGCCTGGCACGGGGCCAGCGCCCGCGCCCCCGCTCGCAGGCTGTGGTGCTCTGGCGGCCCCGGTCCCTCGGTACATAGCTGCTTTCGCAAGCCGGACCTAAGTACCGCGCCGCCGGTACCGGCCGGAATTAGAGTACTCGCTACTCGTGACCCCGGAGCCCCCGGAAACTTCAATGGAACCACTGCTGGATCAGCAGCAGTGGTTCCAAGGTTTCTGGGGGTTTTCCATGTGTGGTTCCGCTTTTAGCAGCCCTGCCCGTGAGGCGCACCGATGAGCCCGGGGATGGAGGCGGTGGCAGCATTCAGCGGCTCGCTTCCGGGCCAACTGCTGCTCGCCTTCGGTCAGACGATTGTGGTGGTGTGCGTCTGCTTCGACATGGTGCGCGCGCTGTCCGTTCCGAGGTCCCACCGGCGCTACCTGGCAAGCACTGTCTTCCGGACCCTGGCGGTGCCGTCCATCATCGTCAACGGGCTGACTGTCCTGATCGCCCTGGTGCTGGCGTCCTGGATCGATGTGGTGATGGGAATGTTCGTGCTGATGGCCATCATTTTCCGCCTGCACCACGACAAGGACGAGGACAACTGGTGGAAGGGCAAGGGCAAGAAACTTGCCCGCTGGGCGCGCCGGCAGTTCTCCGGGCGGACCGCCGTCGCCCCGGCGATGGGGTAACAGGCGTCTCCTGCCGCGGGTGCTAAAGGCTCAGTTGCTTGGCATGGAAGTCGAAGTGCAGCGTGGGGTAGCGGTATACCTCGGCGAGCGTCATCGATGGAGCGAAGAACGGGTCCCACCTGTCCGGAAACGCCATGGAGCGGGAGAGCGACGCCTCGCTCTCGCGCTCCAGGCGGTGGGAGAGCGCAGCCAGGGTCCTGTCCAGTTTCCGGCCCATTCTCCGCCTGTCGTAGACGGTCGAAGCCGCCCGCGAGCCCCAGTAATTGACCACGTCGAACGGTCGGGTTCCGGCGTTGAGCAGCGCCGCGAACGCCTCGCCGGCCGGCTTGGGCAGGCGGCTGACAACGTGCACCAGGGGAATCAGGGCCCGCACCACCATGTACCCGAAGACCATGTGGAAGAGCAGCTGCTCATTGGTCCATCGGGTGCCGTTGCTGCCGCGGCGCAGGTCTTGTGGTGTTGCCCCTTCCAGCAGGACCTTGAGCTCGCGGGCCGCACGGGCATACCCGTCCGTGATGTCCTCCTTCGATGGACCCATCACTGCCTGCCATGCGAAAGCCCGGTGGGAAAGCCCACCAGTACCGGCTCGGGGGCGGTGCAGCAGCCCGCTCCGGAACCCGCCGGGGTGGCGGCCGGGACCTCGCAGCTGGTGCCGGCGTCCGTGGAGCAGACGCCCGTCTCGGGGAGTACCAGCTGGACGGTGTCGGAGGCTTCCTGGTCGCCGGCCAGCGCGGCGGCGACGGAGCGGACCTGCTCGTACCCGGTTGCCAGCAGGAAGGTTGGGGCCCGGCCATAGGACTTCATGCCCACGACGTAGAAGTCCTTGTCCGGGTGGGCGAGGAGCGTGGCTCCGTGCGGCGGCACCGTCCCGCACGAGTGGAATTCGGGGTCGAAGAGTGGCCCAAGCTGGCGGGGAGCCTCGACGGCAGGGTCGAGGTCAAGCCGGAGCTCGCGCAGCATCGCCAGGTCCGGGCGGAAACCTGTGCAGGGGACGACGACATCGGCATCAAGGGTTCGGCCGTCGACGGATTGCACCGTTACGCCGGAGTCCAGCGCTTTCAGCGAAGCGATGCCGAAGCGGGTGTGCAGTTCGATGGTGCCGGCCTGGACCAGGCGCCGCAGCCGTGAACCCAGTTGCCCGCGCGCCGGCAGGCCGTCTGCGTCCCCGCCGCCATAAACCTTCTCTGCGGACCCGCCACGGACCGCCCACAGGATCCGGGTTGCCGGCTCCTGCCGGGCGAGGTCGGCGAGGCTGATCAGTGTGTTGGCGGCGGAGTGCCCGGCACCGACCACCAGCACCCGCCGTCCCGCGAAGCGGCTCCGCTCCCGGCCGGAAACGTCCGGGAGCGGCGAAGAGATCCTGTCAGCTGCCGCGTTTTCGCCGACGGCCGGCAGCCCTGAGGTGCCCAGCGGGTTCCGGGTGCCCCAGGTGCCGGACGCATCGATCACTGCTGCCACGGTGTGGTCGCGGGTCTCACCGTTCCCGTGCTGCACCCGCACGGTGAACGGCGTGGTGTCCCGGTCCCGGGAGTGGGTCTTGTCCAGGCCGGCGCGGGTCACCGCCGTGACCCGCGCGCCGGTCTGGAGGCGGGCGCTGATGGCGGGGGTCGCAGCCAGCGGTGCGAGGTAGTTGTCGATGAGTTCCCCGCCGTAGGGCAGCGCGGTGGGGCGGGGGGCTTCCCAGCCGGCGGACTCCAGGAGGCGCACCGCGGCGGCGTCGAGGTTGAACCGCCACGGCGAGAACAGCCGGATGTGCCGCCAATCACCAATGGCCGCGCCCGCCGTCGTGCCTGCCTCAAAGATCAGCGGCTCAAGCCCGCGCTCCAGCAGGTGCGCCGCGGCGGCCAGGCCAACGGGCCCGGCGCCGATTACGGCAACCGGCAGGTTCGTCGTCGAATCCATGTGTCCTCTTTTGTTCTTGGGTGGGCGGGGCGGGTCAGGCGTGGGTTGGTTCCTCGACCAGGGCGGTGGCGATGCTGTCCGCGTCTTCGAGCGCCGCGAGGTAGCGCTCGGCATCCAGGGCGGCGGCGCAGCCGGTGCCGGCCGCGGTGATGGCCTGGCGGTAGCGGTGGTCCACGGCGTCGCCGCAGGCGAAGACGCCGGAGAGGTTGGTGACCGTGGTGGGGGCGTCCACCTTGATGTAGCCCTCGTCGTCCAGGTCCACCTGCCCGGCCACGAGTTCGGTGCGCGGGAGGTGGCCGATGGCGACGAAGATTCCGGTGGCGGACTGCTGGCGGGTTTCCCCGGTGCGGGTGTCCGTCAGCGTGACGCCGGTGACCTTGGTATCGCCGTGGATGGCGGTGACGGCGGAGTTCCAGGCGAAGCTGATCTTGGGGTTGTCCTTGGCACGCTGCGCCATGATGCGGGAGGCCCGCAGTTCGCCCTTGCGCACGACGACGGTGACGGACTTGCCGAACCGGGTCAGGAACATCGCCTCCTCCATGGCCGAGTCGCCGCCGCCTACCACGATGATGTCCTGCTCGCGGAAGAAGAACCCGTCGCAGGTGGCGCACCAGGAAACGCCGTGGCCGCTGAACTTCTTCTCCTCCGGCAGCCCGAGTTCCTTGTAGGCGGAGCCGGTGGCAAGGATGACGGCGGGAGCCTCGTGCACGTCGCCGCCGCCGGTGACCACCCGCTTGAGGTGGCCCGCCAGCGAGACTTCCGTGACGTCGTCGAACACCACCTGCGCGCCGAACTTCTCCGCCTGTTCCTGCAGCCCGTCCATGAGTTCCGGACCCTGGATGCCGCCCGGGAAACCGGGGAAGTTCTCCACTTCAGTGGTGTTCATCAGGGCGCCGCCGGCGGTGACCGAGCCGGCTAGGACCAGGGGCTTGAGCCCTGCCCGGGCGGCGTAGATGGCGGCGGTGTAGCCGGCAGGGCCGGACCCGATGATGATCAACTGTTCTGTGTTCACGGCGTTCACGGTCTCGCTCACGGGAATCTCCTGGGGGTCGGAATCTTGTGGATCTACTTGGCGGCCGGGATGAGGGATTCGATCAGGCCCTCGATGCGGGTTTTGATCTGGTCGCGGATGGGGCGGACGGATTCAACGCCCTTGCCTGCGGGGTCCTCGAGGACCCAGTCCTCGTAGCGCTTGCCGGGGAAGTACGGGCATTCGTCACCGCAGCCCATGGTGATGACGACGTCGGATTCCTTCACGGCCTCCGTGGTCAGGACCTTGGGAACCTCGGCGGACATGTCGATGCCCACCTCGGCCATGGCTTCCACGGCGGACGGGTTGATCTTGTCCGCGGGCTGGGAGCCGGCGGAGCGCACCTCGATGGCGCCCTTGGAAAGGCTGGTGAGGAAGGCGGCGGCCATCTGGGAACGGCCGGCGTTGTGGACGCAGACGAACAGGACGGACGGTTTCTTGGCGGTTTCGGTGCTCATGGTGGTCTCCGGTGGTAACGGTGGTCAGAGGATAGCGGTGGCGGGGCTGAAGAAGCGCTTGCGGGCCCAGAGGGCCGCATACACCAGTGCAACAAGTGCGGGCACTTCTATCAAGGGGCCGACGACGCCGGCAAGGGCTTGGCCGGACGTCACGCCGAAGGTGCCAATCGCCACAGCGATGGCCAGTTCGAAGTTGTTGCCCGCCGCCGTGAAGGCCAGTGTGGTGGTCTTGGCGTAGCCAAGGCCCAGCCACTTGCCGAGCAGCATGCCCGCGCCGAAGACAACCACGAAGTAGACCAGCAGCGGAAGCGCGATGCGGGCTACATCCAGCGGGCGGGCGGTGAAGGTGCCTCCCTGCAGGGCGAAGAGGAGGGTGATGGTGAACAGCAGGCCGTAGAGCGCCCAGGGGCCGAGCCTGGGGAGGAATTTTTCCTCGTACCAGTCGCGGCCCCGGGCTTTTTCGCCGAAGGTGCGGGTGAGGAAGCCGGCCAGCAGCGGGACGCCCAGGAAGATCAGCACTGAAAGGGTGATGGCCCAGAAGGAGAAATCGGCGCTGGTGGTGGGAAGGCCCAGCCAGGACGGCAGGAGCTGCAGGTAAAACCAGCCCAGCGCGCCGAACGCAACCACCTGGAACAGGGAGTTGATGGCAACCAGGACGGCAGCGGATTCCCGGTCACCGCAGGCGAGGTCGTTCCAGATCATCACCATGGCAATGCACCGGGCCAGGCCCACGATGATCAGGCCGGTCCGGTACTCGGGAAGGTCTGCGAGGAAGAGCCAGGCCAGGACGAACATGAATGCGGGGGCCAGGACCCAGTTGATCGCCAGGGACGACACCATGAGTTTCCGGTCGCCCAGCACACGGCGGGTCTGGTCGTAGCGGACCTTCGCAAGCACCGGGTACATCATGACCAGAAGGCCGACGGCGATGGGCAGCGACACTTCGCCCACTTTGACGGCTTCCAGCGCGGTGTCCAGGCCGGGGACCAGGTTGCCAAGGAGGAGGCCCAGCACCATGGCAGCGATGATCCACACGGGGAGGAAGCGGTCCAGGGTGGAGAGCTTGCCGGCGACGGCCTCTTCCCCTTGGATGGGCGGTGTCTCGGTCCGGGTGCTCACGGGTCTCCTGTGCTGCTCGGCGATAGATTGATGGAAATCGATATGTGAAGTATCCCCAGCTATATCGATGAATGTCAATCTATTGCATAATGGAAGCCATGAACCCGTTGCAGACTCGTGAACCCGCCGTCGACGCTTCCTGCTGCGTCCCGTCGGGGAGGCCGGTGCTCGGCGCGGAAGATGCCCAGCAGAAAGCCCTGGTTTTCAAGGCACTGGCCGATCCCAACCGCCTGCGCCTGCTGTCGATCGTCAAGGCGGAGGAGTCGGGGGAGTCCTGCGTCTGCGACCTCACGGAGCCACTGGACCTTGGCCAGCCCACCGTCTCCCACCACTTGAAGATCCTGGTGGAAGCCGGGATCCTGCACCGGGAAAAGCGCGGGACGTGGGCCTACTACTCGCTGGTCCCGGGGGCCTTGGACGGCGTCGCCGAAATGCTCGCGGCGCTCTAGGTCACCGCCGCCCTAATACCGCCGGTGGTCTGCGCGGCGCATCCGCACGGCCACCGCGATGCCGGACGCTGCGGTGCTCGCGGCGATCGCCGCGAGCAGGGTGGGGCAGACCATCAGCAGGGACTGCGCCAGGTTCTGGCGCAGTCCCAAAGCGATCGCTGTCATTACTGCTTTGCCTAGTTGCTGGACACGGATTCCCGTGCCTGCTTCCAGGCGCTCCAGCCGGCGTAGCTGCCGTCCAGTTCGACGACGTCGTACCCGGCGCGGCGCAGCGCGCTGGCTGCGACCGAGTTGCGCACCCCGCTCTGGCAGTAGGTCACGATGGTGCCGTTGGCGGGAAGTTCATCCAGGTGCCACATAGCGCGGCCTCCGCTGAGCTGGCGCGATCCGGGGATGTGTCCCGCGGTGTGCTCGGTCCTGTTGCGGACGTCCAGGACCATGGCGGCGTCGAAGTCCTCGAGTTCCTCGGGCTGGATGAGCTTCGGGACGGCGGCGGGGAGGCCTTCAAGGCTTGTGACGTAGCCGGCGACGTTGTCGATGCCGACGCGCACCAGGTGGTCCCACATGTCCTGGGCGGTGTCCTGGTCCGGTGCCAGCAGCACCAGCGGGTTCTTGTCGGTTTCCGGGTTGACTACCCAGGCGCCGTAGCTGGCCACTGATTTGCCGGCAGGGACGTTCAGGGAACGTGCCACCGTGCCTTCGTGGACTTCGCTGTTGGGACGGGTGTCAATGAAGGTCAGGGTGTCCTCCGCCAGGCCTGCAGCGACGATGCCGGGTGCGAGTTCGGGCAGCGGTGCGCGTTCTCCCATGACGGCCGGGCCTTCACGGTTTTCGCGCTTCATGCGGCCGAAGTAGGCGTGGGCGTCCGGCTGGCCGTCGAGGAGCTCGTCGATGAAGCCCTGCTCGTCGTTGGCGGCGAGGTAGGGGCCCCACCAGGCGTAGAGGCGTTCGTAGCCCACCGTGGAGGAGGGGATGGCGCCCAGCGCCTTGCCGCAGGCGCTGCCGGCACCGTGGGCAGGGTGGACCTGGACATAGTCCGGCAGGGTCAGGAACTTGTCCCGGAGGCTGGTGAAGAGCTGCTTGGCCCCCGCGAAGCGGGTGTCGACGCCGCCCGCGGCCTCGTCGAGCAGATCGGGTCGTCCCAGGTCACCGGAGAAGACGAAATCCCCGGAGAGCAGGTAGCCCGGCTGGTCGCTGAACGCGCCGTCCGTCACCAGGAAGGAGAGGTGCTCCGGAGTGTGGCCGGGGGTGTGCAGCGCCTTGATGCTGATGTTCCCCAGGGTGATCGTGTCGCCGTCGAACAGCCGCTCGCCGTCGAATTCGTACTGCCAGTCCGGGCCGCCCTCACCGGAGACATAAATGGTTGCGCCGGTGGCGGCGGCCAGTTCACGGGTGCCGGAAAGGTAGTCCGCATGGATGTGGGTTTCGGTGACGGCCACGATCTTCATGCCGTTCTTCCTGGCGAGGTCCTGGTACACCGCGATGTCGCGGCGGCCGTCGACAACCACGGCTTCGCCCTTTGCCTGGCAGCCGATCAGGTAGCTGGCCTGGGCGAGGTCTTCATCGTAAATACGCTCGATAAGCATCTGTTGCTCTCCTTCGTGAAAGCGGTGGAGGGGAAGGTCTAAGGTGGGCTCTGGTATCAATGCTAATACCCCAGGGGGTATACAGCAAGCCTGCTGCTGCCTGTCAGGAATGGTGTGGGGGGCAGTCTGCGAGGCGGGCGGGCAGGCCACCCAGCGGGATATTCAGGCTGCCCGGGATGCGAGCGATGGAATACTCCTCCCGGCTCCGGACGTCCACTACCGCGGCGCGGGGCCAGACGCCGGCCAGGCCGTCGGCCGTGATGGTGCGCCACGGTTGCGCCGCGGTCCCCGTTTCAGGCCAGCTGCCGGGCTGCATCCGCGCGGAGCTTGTCCATGTCCAGCTTCCGTACTTCCTGGATGACTTCTTCGAGGCCGGTGGCGTTGAGGGTTCCAGGCTGGGAGAAGACGAGTGTCCTGTCCTTGAAAGCCATCAGGGTGGGGATGGAGGTGATGTTCGCTGCGGCGGCGAGGGACCGTTCGGCTTCGGTGTCCACTTTGGCGAAGGTGATGTCCGGGTGCCGGTCAGCTGCGGCGCCGTAAGTGGGGGCGAACATGCGGCAGGGGCCGCACCATGCCGCCCAGAAGTCAACGAAGACAATGTCGTTGTTCTCCAGGGTCTCAGCGAAGCTCTGTTCCGTGACGTCGATGGTAGCCATGGTATTTCGTGTCCTTTCGGGCTTTTTGTTGTGGCGGTTCTTGGCGGGATGCAGGAGTCAGGTGGTGGGCAGGCCGGCGCGGGTCCAGGCGACCATGCCGCCGGCCATGGTGTCGGCGGTGAAGCCGGCGCCGTTGAGGGCGTCGGCGACGCGGGCTGAACGGTTGCCGCTGCGGCAGACCACTATGACGGGGACGGCAGGGTCCAGTTCGGACAGGCGTGCCTGCAGCTGGCCCACGGGGATGTGCAGGGCGCCGGGGATCATGCCTTCCTCGACCTCGAAGTCCTCGCGGACATCAAGGATGCGGGCGGTGGATAGACGCTGTTCGGCGTCGGTGACGGTGATTTCAGCCATGGGATTCTCCTTCGAAATAGTGGGCTGTTGTCAGCGGACGGGTTCGCCGGCCGAGCGCCAGGCGCCCATGCCGCCGCGCAGGGAGTAGGCCTCGTAGCCCTGCGAAGCGAGGAGCCGCGCCGCTGAAGCGGAGCGGACCCCGGACTGGCACATGGCTATCACTGCCCGGTTCTTGTTGATGCCGGGGGTGCCGGTCTGCAGCCGGTCCAGCGGGATGTGCTTCGCCTGGGGTGCGCGTCCGGAGCGCCATTCCTGGGCGGAGCGGACGTCGATCAGCGCGGCGCCCGAGGACAGGAGGTCCTTGGCCTCAGCTACTGAGACGGTTTTGTAGGGCTTGCTGAAGGCTTTTTTCAGGGAGCTGATGAGGCCCATGGGTTCTCCTTGGGGGGGGTGGTTTGCTAGGCGGTGACGGTACTTGCGGTGACCCATGCCGCGACTGCGAAGATGAGCACCGCGAAAGAAATGCGGACGTGTTTGTCCTTCAGCCGGCGGGCGAGGCGGGCGGCGATGAGGGAGCCAAGGACCGCCGGCACCGCAAAGCTCAGCAGGCCTGGCCAGTCAATGCTGAATCCTGCAGCGTGGGCACCAAAACCGGCGGCTGAATTGATCACGATGATGGCAAGGGCTGAACCCACGGCTTGCTTCATACGCAGGCCCAGGAGCAGGGTGAGGGCGGGTGTAATCAGGAACCCGCCGCCCACCCCGAGCAGCCCCGTGAGGAATCCGACGAGTACGCCAACCCCCACCGCCTTGGGTGCGCAGGAGCGGAAGGCGCGGCTTGGTCCCGTGCTGCAGGATCCGCCGCCGGATTCCTTGGCCTTCATTAGCATGCGTATCCCCGCTGCCACCATGATGACCGCGAAGGCGAGCATCAGTATGTTCGGATCCAGCAGCCGACCCACCGCTGTCCCGCCCCACGCGGCGGGGACGCCGGCTGCGCCGACAATCAGCACTACGGGCCAGTTGATGCCCTCGCGCAGGCGTGGGATCAGCGCTGCCAAGGATGAAGCGCCAACCACCAGGAGGGAAGTGGGGATGGCCTCGGCGGGGGTCATCCCCACGCCATAGACCAGGGCGGGAACAGCAATGATAGAGCCCCCGCCGCCTACTACACCGAGGACGATCCCGACGAAGAGGCCCAGCGACAGGGCCGTAATCATGCTGCCGGCGTCTGCTCGGTGTTGACGGGGAGGGTCAGAATGGCGCTTTCGCGGGTGGGTTCCTTGGCGGCCTTGTTCCACGGCATCGCCGAGAGGGCCTGGCCCATGGCGCAGGTGTTGGTGGCCGCCGAAAACGTGAGGCCGGTGCCGATGGCGCCGGCGAGCATGCGGATCTTCGGCGAGACGAACCTGCCGCCGGCCAGGCCCAGGACCACCAGGGAGCCTGCGGCGAGGCGGACCTGGCGCTCCAGGTCCCAGCGGTCCTTGCCCTTGACGACGTCCCCGCCGGCGGCGGCGAAGCCGGGCGCCCCGCCGGTCAGGACGTAGGCGCCGTCGATCCCGGACTTGCCCAGCCGCTGCCGTGCCTGCTCGGCCCGCGCTCCGGACTGGCAGACCAGGACCACGCGGGAGCCCAGGCGGGCGGCGAGCTCATCGGTGTGCTCGGACAGCAGCGGCAGGGGCACGTTGTAGGAGCCGCGGATGTGCATGGACTCGAATTCTGCGGCGGAGCGCACGTCGATGATGACGAGGTCCTGATGCTGTTCGATCCAGGTGCGCAGGGTCTCGGGAGCAAGGGCGGTGACGGCCGGTGCCGTGGAAGGGGAAGTCATTGCTGGCCTCTCGTCGGGGGAAGGTGAATACCCCACCGAGTATTACAGATACCCCCGGGGGTAGTCAAAAACACCCCGAGGGGTATATAGTTGGAGGCAAGAACCCCACCTACGGAGACCTCATGGAACTCGACTCGACTGAACTGGCCCCAGTGGTCAACCGCCTCAAGCGCGCCCAGGGCCAGCTCGCCGCCGTGACGCGGATGCTGGAGGAAGGCAGGGACTGCAAGGACATCGTCACGCAGCTCGCCGCCGTCTCGAAGGCGCTGGACAGGGCCGGCTTCGCGATCATCGCCAGCGGCCTGGAGCAGTGCATTGTCCGCGAGGACGCCACCATGGACAGGAAAGAGCTGGAGAAGCTCTTCCTTTCCCTCGCCTAACCAGGCGGTATCAGAGACTCCGCGCCGGGTGCAGGTCCCCCAAACTGCCCCCGGCGCGGTCCCTTTAGCGCGGGCGTGCTGCTTCTGCAGCTCCTGGTCCGGTGGAGAGCGACGCATCAGGATCGAAGTCCAGCAGGACTTTGCCGGACTCGGCCGAGTCCTTGGCCGTTTCAAAAGCTTCGAGACCGCGTTCCAGCGGGAAGACGTGCGTGGTCACCGGGGCCACGAACAGGGACCCGTCGCCCAGCGCCGCGATGACCTCATCGATCTCGTCGTTGAACCTGAATGATCCCAGCAATTCCAGCTCCCGGGTGATAGCCAGTGAGATCAGTACAGGCTGCGGTCCGGACGGGAGCAAGCCGACCATCACCACTTTGCCGCCACGCACCGCTCCTTTGATGGCCGTCGCCAATCCATAGTGGGAGCCGGAGGACTCGATAACGATGTCTGCCTGGACCGCTGCCAGGGCCTGGGCCTCGCTGGCTTCCAGCACCTCGTCCGCTCCAACTGCCAGTGCAATGTCGAGCGGTTTTCGGTGCAGGTCCGTGGCCACGATGCGGGCCGCGCCCGCACGCTTGAGGACGGCGACGGTCAGCGTACCGATAGGGCCGCAGCCCACCACCAGGAACGTCTTGCCCCTGACATCACCGGCGCGGCTCACGGCATGCCACGCCACGCTGGCCGGTTCGATCAGCGCCGCTGCCTTCAGGTCCAGGCCGGGCGGCAGGACCCGCAGCATCCGCGACGGCAGGTTGACGTACCTGCTGAAGGCGCCGTCCGTATGCGGGAACCGTGCGGCACTTCCAAGATAGGTGCAGCCGGGGGACAGGTTGGGCCGGTCTTCGGGATACCTGGCATAGTCCGGACCCTCTCCCGGCCCGGGCGTGGCCGGATGCACGGCGACCGGTGCGCCCTCAGCCGGTCCCGACCCGTCCGCTGCCGCGCGGATGACAGTCCCCACGATCTCGTGGCCAAGCACCATGGGGGCCTTCAGTACCGATTCCCCGGCGGCACCGTGCAGCCAGTAGTGCAGGTCGGAGCCGCAGATCCCGCCGTAGGCAATCTCCACCACGGCCTGGTCGGGCAGGGGTGCCGGGAGCGGAATGCTTTCAATGCGCAGGTCGCCTGCAGCATGGGCGACGACGGCGGGACCCGCCGCCGGCAGTTCGGCAACGGTGCGCATCAGACCACCACCGTCATTCCGCCGTCGATGAAGATCGTTTGTCCGTTCACGAAATCTGAACCGCTGGAGGCCAGCCAGACTGCCGGTCCGGCGAGGTCCTGGACGGTGCCCCAGCGGTGCGCGGGGGTCCTCCCAAGGATCCAGGTGTTGAACTGCTCATCGTCCACCAGGTTCCGGGTCATTTCGGTGTGGATGTAACCAGGGGCGATGGCGTTGATCTGCAGGCCGGAAGCCGCCCATTCCGCCGTCATGGCGCGGGTGAGGTTTCGCAGGCCGCCCTTGGCAGCGATGTAGGGCGCGATGGTGGGCCGTGCAAGGTCGGCCTGGACGGAGCAGATGTTGATGATCTTGCCGCGGCCGCGGGGGATCATGAAGCGGGCTGCCGCCCGGCCCACGAGGAAAGCGCTGGTGAGGTCAGTGGTGATGACCCTTTCCCAGTCTTCGACGTCCAGGTCAACCATGGCGACGCGGTGTTGGATTCCGGCATTGTTGACCAGGATCTCCAGTGGACCTACGTTCTCCTCCACCCAGGCCACGGCACTGGCCACTTCCGCGTCCTTGGTAACGTCGAAGGCGCAGCTGTGGATACGGCCTGGCGGGAAATCGGCGGACATGGAGGTTTCTGCAGCCTTGAGGCGGTCCGCATCCATCCCGTTCAACACCACCGTTGCACCGGCATCCGCCAGGGCACGGGCAAGGGCGTTGCCTATTCCCCGGCTGGAGCCGGTAACTAGCGCCGCACGCCCGGTCAGGTCGAAAAGTGAAGTCATCGTGCAGTCTCCTTGGCCGCTTCGGTCCCGCTGTGGGAAGCGTCTGTGGTGCTGAGGTTCGCAATGGCCTTACGCACCACGGCCAGGTCGAGGTCCCCCAGGCCTTGCGCGAGCAACTGCGCGTAGAGTTCGGTCCCGGCGGACGCCATCGGCGCAGCGGCACCGACGCTTCGTGCACTCTCCACGACAAAAGACAGGTCCTTGTGCATGAACTTAGCCGGTCCTGTGGGCGTGTAGTCCTTTGCTGCCAGGCGGGGACCTACGAGTTCCAGCACCCGGCTTGCAGCGAGCCCGCCGGAGAGCACCTCGAAGAGGGCCGTGACCTCCAGACCGGAGCGTTCCGCAAGCTCGGCTGCTTCCGCGAGGGCCGCCGTCGTGGTGCCGACAACCAGCTGGTTGCATGCTTTGGCCAAGGAGCCCGCCCCGAGCCCGCCGAGCCGCCGGACTGTTGCGCCCATGGCCTGCAGTGCCGGCCGGACCCGCGCGAAGTCCCCTTCCGAGCCGCCTGCCATGATGGCGAGGTCTCCTTGCTTTGCGCCGTGTGTACCGCCGCTGACGGGCGCATCCAGCACTGTGGCGTTCCCGCCGCTTGCCTCGATAACCGCCCGGCCGAAGTCTCTGACGCCCACGGGTGAAACGCTGCTCATGACCACAACGACCGTTCCCGGTTCAGGCGGCGAGGTCCGCCATGCGTCGAGGAGCCCTGCTGCGGCATCTTCAATGAAGGAAAGATCGGGGAGCATAAAAATGATGACCGGCTCGTCCCTCAGGTCCGCCACCGTGGCGGCGCCGCTCCCGCCCAGCCGCAGCAGGTCTTCAACAGCGGCGGGGGAGCGGTTCCATCCCGTGACGGACCATCCCGCCCGCAGCAGGTTGGCGGCCATGGGTGCGCCCATCAGCCCCAGCCCGACAAACCCGGCCCGCGGACGGGTTTGATCGACGGGGGCAGGGGGAGCGGAGGCGGTGTTGATGTCGTTCATGTTCAACCTTTGGTGACCGGACGGGCAGGGGATGCTTGGCTGCTGACGAACCCTGGGGCGGCCCCCGCAGGGGCCGCCCCAGGGTTCAGCGATTTCTACCTGGCGTCCTCAACGAGCACCAGGTCGCGGCCGTTGGTTTCGGGAGTAAAGAACGTGGTGACAAAGGAGATTGCGGCCAGGACCAGTGAGTAGAGCGCGGGAACCAGCCAGGAGTGGTTGGTTGCAGCGAGCAGCGCAACGCCGATCATGGGTGCGAACCCGCCGGCGAGGACTGCCGAGAGTTCCCGGCTGAGGGCCACGCCGGTGAACCGGTGCTGGGAGCCGAAGAGTTCAGGCAGCAGGGCGCATTGCGGACCCAGCATGGACTGCACGCCCAGGGCGATGCCCACCGCCATCACTGCCCAAACCAGGGTGACGTTGCCCAGCGTGACCAGGTAGAACGCGGGCAGTGCAATGAGGGCCTGGAATAGTGCCCCGTAGCGGTACACGGGAACCCGGCCGAACCGGTCGGACAGGGCGCCGAAGGTGACCACCATGACTGCTGCGCAGCCGGCGGCGATCAGCAATCCTGTTGGACCAATGAACTTGTCGCCCGGGAATACGCCGGCTGGAAGGCTGATGAATGAGACCAGAAGCGCGGAGTAAACCGACGAGTTGCCGTTTTCACCCATGCGCAGGCCGATTCCGACGAGCACGTTCTTCTTGGAGTGCTTCCAGATTTGACCCACCGGATTCTTGACCACCGCTTTGTGCTTCTCCAGCTCCTGGAAGACCGGTGTTTCCTTCAGCCGGAGCCGGATAAAGACAGCTATAACAATAAGAATGACGCTGGCCAGGAAGGGGACCCGCCACAGCCAGCCCAGCAGGACATCCCGGTCCGCGAGGGCCATCAGGGCGAACGTGCCCGCTCCGAGCAGGGTGCCCAGCTGGATGCCCACGAAGGGCAGGGAGGCAAAGAACCCGCGGCGGCTTCGCGGAGCCACCTCGGAAATCAGCGTGGTTGCCCCGGCCTGCTCGGCGCCGGCGCCAAGGCCCTGGAGGATGCGGAGGGCGACCAGCAGGACGGCACCGAGCATTCCTGCCTGTTCAAAGGTGGGCAGGAGGCCGATGGCGAAGCTTGCCATTCCCATCAGGCCGATGGTGAGGATCAGCACCATCTTCCGGCCGAAGCGGTCTCCGATGTAGCCAAAGACCACCCCGCCGAAGGGCCTTGCGGCAAAGCCGACGCCGTACGTGGCAAACGAGGCGATGACTGCGCCGCTTTCACCCAAGGGGGAAAAGAACAGCGGACCAAAGATCAGTGCTGACGCGAGGCCATAAATGTAAAAGTCGTAGTACTCGAGGGCTGACCCTACAGAGCTGGCAAGCGTTGCCCTTCGCAGCTGCCCCGGTTCGACCGCATGGCCGTTCCTGTCGGTCTGCGGTGATTTAGTACGAGTTGTCACAGTAACTCCCTTAAACGCACTCCAGACCCTCGTTGGCCTGGTGGGATAGCAACGACACCTGTTGCGTCGATCACTATGCTGAACACAATACAGCAAGTTGAACAGACGGCAAGGGTGAATGCGTTTGTGAAGGAAGCGGCGGCGGTTACCCCATGGGGTTGCCCAGGGAATGGGCGAGTTCCTGGAGTTCCTTGACCATCTGGGCACCCTGCTCAGGCGTGTACGTGGCCTTGAGTGCTGTCACTGACAGGCCGAGGCTGGGACCGTGGGCTCCGCGGGTGGGCACGGCAACGGCCAGGCAGACCACGCCGGTGGTGGATTCCTCGTCCTCAAAGGCGTAGCCCTGTTCGCGGATGGTCTGCAGCTGTGCCTTGAATTCGGCTCCCGTGCGCAGCGACTTCGGCGTCAGCACGGGCAGTTCCGCGTCATCGGGGAAGAGTTCCTCGATGTCATGGTCATGCAGCCGCGCTATCAGTGCCTTGCCCACTGCGCAGAGCGAGACTGGCATTTTGTCGCCGATATTCGACGTCAGTCGTACGGCGGGGTGGCCCTCGTAGCGCGCTAGGTAGATGACGTTCAAGCCGTCGAGCATGGCGATGCGAACGGTCTCGCCGGAGAGTACCGGGGCCTGCTCGCAGTAGCGGTAGAACTCCTGCACCTCATCCAGGCGGCCAAGGTATGCCGCGCCGAGTTCAACCAGCTTGCGGCCAAGGGTGAACTCACTGCCCTGGCGGTTGATAAGCCTGGCTTCCTCCAGCGCCAGCAGCAGGTTCGACGTGGATGATTTGGGGATGCCTACTTCCCGCGAGAGGTCGCTGAGGGTGAGGCGGCCTGTGGCGGAGGAGGCCAGTGCATCCAGGACGGCTGCCGCCCGCGTGACGGCGGGGGCGGGTGAGGCGTTGCCCTGGTTGTCTGGTTGAGGGCCGGAGTTGCGGGAATCGGCCATGATTCTCCTTCGGGTTGCCGCGGCAGGACGAACTGGTGTTCATTTGACTGAACACCATCCATCATAGGGGCGCGCGTCATCGCGTCCCATGCCATGCGTGCTCCGGAAGGCGGGGGAACTCAGGCGACCTTGTTTGTAAGGGTGCCGATTCCCTCGATCACGATGTCCACTTGATCGCCCGGCAGGACTGCCACGGCGGTCCCGGGAGCCCCTGTCATAAGCACGTCGCCGGGTTCCAGCGTCAGCCAGGAAGTTACGTAGACGAGGCACTCCGCCACTGAGGAGGGCAGGTTGGACGTCCCGGAGTTCGCCTGGGCCACTCCGTTGACGATGACCTCGATTCCCACAAGGTCCGGATCCGGGATGTCGGTTTCGATCCACGGGCCAAGGGGCGTGTAGTTCACGCCGGCCTTGCCCTGGAAGTTCCGTTCATCCACCAGGCCCTGGTCCACGTTGGTCACGTCATTGACGCACGTATAGCCGAGGACATGCTCCAAGGCGTTGCCGGGCGTCAGCTCCTTGGCTTGTTTCCCGATGACCACTGCGAGTTCGCCTTCCACGTTGACCGTGCCGCGGTCCCGGACGGCGACCACCGGATCGCCGGGATTGGCGAGGGTGTGCACAGACTTATGCCAGGCCTGGATGGGCAGCGGATGGTCGTTCAGCGTCCGGTTGTGTCCGATGCCGAGCACCACAGCCGGCCGGACCGGGGCGAGGAACACGGCATCTGCGCCGGAGGTGGTGTGCCCTGTGTAGCTGAAGGGTTCCTCGAACGGATCAACAATGTGGTGCCACATCCCGCTCCGCTCCACGGCGTGCCGGGCTCCCTCTGCCGTCTTGATTCTTGCGATGCGCATGGATCTCTCCTGACCGTGCTTCGAGCCGGGGGGCTTAGTAGAAGTGGACCGTGTCCACGAGGTGGGGGAGGTCGCCCCCATCGAGGAAGGTCCGCAGGTTGCTGCAGAAGCGCTCGGTGATGAGGCGGTTCTCGGCGGCACTGAGGGCGGATGTGTGCGGGGAGACCATGACCCTGGGGTGCTCCCAGAGGGGGCTGTCCTCCGGAAGGGGCTCGACGGCGAAGACGTCCAGGCAGGCGTAGCCGACCTGGCCGTTGTTGAGGGCTTCCAGCAGGGCCTCTTCGTCGACGACGGTGCCCCGGCCCACGTTGATGAAGACCGTCCCGGGCTTCATGGCGGCGAACGTTTCATGGTTGTAAAGATTCTCCGTGAAGGCGGTGCCGGGCAGCGTGTTCACCACTGCATCGGCCGTGGCCAGCAGGGCCGGAAGGCCGGTGTTGTCCACCACCTGCTCGATGCCGTCGATGTGTTCCACCGACCGCTTGGTTCCGCTGACCTTCATCCCCAGCGCCCTGGCGATCCTTGCGGTCTCCAGCCCGATTTCGCCCAGCCCGGTGACCACCAATGTGGAGCCGTTGACCAGGCGGGTGGGGATCCGCAGTTCAGGCCATGTTTTGGCGGCCTGGTCCTGGGCCAGTTCTGCGCTCCGTTTGAAGCCGTTGAGGATTCCGAGCGCCGCGAACTCGGCGAGGGGCAGGGCGTGGACGCCGGCTGATGTGGTGATCTTGAACTTTTGCAGGATGTCCTGGTCCAGTCCGGAGGCCTTGGCGGCTCCGCCCGCCCCTGCGGCCATTGCGTGGATCCACTGCAGGCGCGGATTCTCGCGGGCTATGCGGGCGAGGCCGGCGGGGCTTTC
The DNA here is from genome assembly GCF_048957775.1 of Pseudarthrobacter sp. CC4. Lineage (NCBI taxonomy): Bacteria > Bacillati > Actinomycetota > Actinomycetes > Micrococcales > Micrococcaceae > Pseudarthrobacter > Pseudarthrobacter sp. CC4. The sequence continues at coordinate 40,402 of NZ_JARCCZ010000017.1, forward strand.
GTTGGGGAAGCCGTAAAGCACCTGTGCGCTGTTGAGCATGGCCCAGTAGCGCTCTTCCTGGGCTGGAGTGCGCTTGAAGGCCGGGTCGCCGGAGTGGTCGGCCGGGTAACGCTCGGGTGGCAGGAGCTCGGGCTCGTAGAGGACGGTAACTGACGGATCGACGGCGCGGATCTGCTCCACCAGCTCTGCTTCGAGCGGTACAGCAATCGCTAGGGTGATTGTGGAGGTCATTCGTTCACTATACTGGCTTATGGCTAATATGCTGAACAAATGGCCTGCTGGCTGTCTTCACGTCTGCGAGGCGTCACGCGAGGCAGGTGAATGCGGGACGACGTCAGTAGCTGGCGGTGTTGTCGCCATCGGCAGCCTCCGCCGCCTGGATGTACTGCGCTGCCAAGGCTTCGGAGCCCCTTGCCAGGAGGGCGACGTCGGCGCCCACCAGGATGAAGTTGGCACCCTGGTCGAGGTAGTGGCGGGCGGTGTCCGGGTTGAAGGCGTTAACGCCCGCGGGTTTCCCGGCGGCTTTGGCGGCAGCGAGGCAGTGTTCGACGGCGGCGCGCACCTCGGGGTGTTCCTGCTGTCCCAGCAGGCCCATGGAGGCGGCGAGGTCGGACGGGCCCACGAAGATGGCGTCGACGCCGTCGACCGCCAGGATGTTTTCCACGACGGCTACCGCGGCTTCGGATTCGATCTGTACGGTGACGCTGATGGTCTCGTTGGCCCGGGCGAGGTAGTCCGGGACCCGGTTCCAGCGTGCCGCGCGGGCCAGGGCCGAGCCGACCCCGCGGACGCCCTGCGGCGGGTAGCGGGTTGCGGCCACGGCGGCTTCCGCCTCAGCGGCTGAGTTGACCATGGGGATGAGCAGGTTCTGCACGCCCAGGTCCAGGTACTGCTTAATGAGCACGGTGTCGTTGGCGGGCGGGCGGACCATGGTGTGGGCGGGGTAGCCGTGGATGGCCTGGAGCTGGGCGAGGATGGATTCGAGGCCGTTGGGGCTGTGCTCTGCGTCCACCAGGAGCCAGTCCAGCCCGGATCCGGCGCACAGCTCGGCGACCAGGGGGCTTCCGGAACAGACCCACATCCCGGCCAGCGGCCGGTCCGCCCCGGCGAGGGCGTCGCGGAAGGTGTCCTCTATTCGAAGCGGCATGTGACACTCCCCAGGGGTCCGTAGTCGGCGTGGACGGTATCTCCCTTGTACACCCAGAGCGGGCGGGTGAAGGAGCCGGCGAGGATGATGTCGCCGGCTTTCAGTGAGTCGCCGTGGGCGGCGATCTTGTTGGCCAGCCAGTGGACGCCGTTGGCCGGGTGGTCCAGGACCCCGGCGGCGACTCCGGTCTCTTCAACGGTCTGGTTCTTGTAGAGGATGGCGGAGACCCAGCGGAGGTCCACGGCGTCGGGCTTCACGGGCCGGCCGCCGATCACCATGGCGCCCATCGCCGCGTTGTCCGAGATGGTGTCCACGATGGTCCTGCCTTCCATCTCGATCCGGGAATCCAGGATCTCCAGGGCCGGGACAACGTAGTCGGTGGCTTTCAGGACGTCGAAGATGGTGCAGCCCGGGCCTTTCAGCCCGTCTTTCAAGACGAAGGCCAGCTCCACCTCCACCCGCGGGTGGGTGTACTGGTCCCAGTCCACGGAGCAGCCGGTTTCCAGCACCATGTCATCGAAGATGGCGCCGTAGTCCGGTTCGGTGATGCCGGTGGCGGCCTGCATGGCCTTGGACGTGAGGCCGATCTTGCGCCCCACCAGGGTCCGTCCGGCTTCCTCGTTCCGCCGCCGCCACAACAGCTGCACGGCGTAGGAGTCCTCCACCGTCATGTCCGGGTAGCGTGCGGTCAGGCGCGGCACAGGTTTCCGGTTACGGCCCGCCTCGACCAGTTCGTCCGCGATGGCCTCGATCGTCCTGTCATCCAGCATGATCTAGACCTGCGCCCCCAGCTTGAAGCCGGTCTTCTGTTCAGTGGCACCGGCGCCTTCTCCTTCTGTTTTCCGGGTGTAGGAGAAGCCGTCGGCGCCCACGGTGACCGCCATTTCGCTCTTTTCCTCGCGCTCGATGACCGGCTGCGGGTTGCCGTCCAGGTCCAGGACCAGGGAGGCTTCGGTGTACCAGGAGGGGACAACGGGGTTGCCCCACCAGTCGCGGCGCTGGTTGTCGTGGACGTCCCAGGTGATGGTGGGGTTGTCCGGATCGCCGGTGTAGTAGTCCTGGGTGTAGATCTCCACACGGTGGCCGTCCGGGTCCAGGATGTAGAGGTAGAAGGCGTTGGACACGCCGTGCCGGCCGGGGCCGCGTTCGATCCGGTCGCTGATGCGCAGGGCGCCCATCTTGTCGCAGATCTGGATGATGTTGTGCTTCTCGTGCGTGGCAAAGGCAATGTGGTGCATCCGCGGCCCGTTGCCGCCGGTGAGCGCGGTGTCGTGGACGGTCTGCTTGCGGTGCATCCATGCGGCGTACGTGACGCCGTCGGAATCCTGGATGTCCTCCGAGACGCGGAAGCCGAGGTCCTCAAGGTATTTGCGGCCGCGCGGGACGTCGGGGGTGACCTGGTTGAAGTGGTCCAGGCGGACCAGCTCACCGGCGGAGTAGAGGTCGTAGCGCTGGGTTAGGCGCTCCACGTGCTCCACGTCGTAGAAGAACTCGTACGGGAAGCCCAGCGGGTCTTCGACGCGGACGGAGTCTCCGATGCCCTTGGTGAAGCCTTCCTTGCGGCGTTCAACCCGGCAGCCCAACTCGCGGTAGTACGCCTCTGCGGCGTCCACTTCGGCGGGGGACTTCACCCGGTAGGCGAAGGCGGCCACGGCGGCGACGGGTCCCTTGCGGAGCACCAGGTTGTGGTGAATGAACTCCTCCAGGGTGCGCAGGTAGATGGCGTTCTCGTCTTCTTCGGTGACGTGCAGGCCGAGCATGTCCACGTAGAACGCGCGGGATTTGGCGAGGTCGGTGACCACGATTTCCATGTAGGCGCAGCGGACGATGTCCGGAGCCGGGACAGTGGGGGTGGGGATAGGGCCGGTGAACGGGTTGCTCATGATGGTCTCTCTTCTTTGAAAGGGGTTGGCTAGGCGCCGAATTTGGGGGTGTGGACGGTGCCGAGGGTGATGTGGACGGCCTGCTGGTCGGTGTAGAAGTCGATGGAGCGGTAGCCGCCCTCGTGGCCCAGCCCCGAGGCCTTGACGCCGCCGAACGGGGTGCGCAGGTCGCGGACGTTGTGGCTGTTCAGCCAGACCATGCCGGCCTCGACGTTCTGCGAGAAGTTGTGGGCGCGGGTGAGGTTCTGCGTCCAGATGTAGGCGGCGAGGCCGTACTTGGTGTTGTTCGCCAGGGCGAGGGCTTCGTCGTCGTTCTCGAACGGGGTGATGGCGACGACGGGGCCGAAGATTTCCTCCTGGAAGATCCGGGCGTCGGGGGCGACGTCGGCAAACACCGTAGGTGCGATGTAGTTGCCGTCGGGGAGTCCTTCGGGCCGCCCGCCGCCGGCCAGGAGCCGGCCTTCGGACTTGCCGATCTCCACGTAGGAGGCCACCTTTTCGTAGTGTTCGGGGTGGACCAGGGCGCCGACCTCGGTCTTGGGGTCATGCGGGTCGCCGACGACGATGTTCTTTGCGCGTGCGGCGTACTTTTCGCAGAACTCGTCGTAGATGGCGCGTTCCACGAGGATCCGGGAGCCGGCGGTGCAGCGCTCGCCGTTGAGGGAGAAGACGCCGAACAGGGCCGAGTCGATGGCGGCGTCAAGGTCGGCGTCGGCGAAGACCACGCAGGGTGACTTGCCGCCGAGTTCCATGGACAGGCCCTTGAGGTTGGCGGCGGCGTTGCGGAAGATCGTCTGGCCGGTGGTGGTCTCGCCGGTGAAGGAGATCAGCGGGACGTCCGGGTGCTTGACCAGGGCGTCGCCGGCTTCTTCGCCGAGGCCGTTGACCAGGTTGAACACCCCGTCAGGGAGGCCGGCGTCCTTGAAGATGGTGGCCCACAGCGAGGCGGAGAGCGGGGTGAACTCGGCCGGCTTGAGGACCACGGTGTTGCCGGTGGCCAGGGCCGGGGCGAGCTTCCAGGACTCCAGCATGAACGGGGTGTTCCACGGGGTGATGAGGCCCGCGACGCCGATCGGCTTGCGGTTCACGTAGTTGATCTGTGAGCCGGGGACCTTCATGGCGTCGTCGAACTGTGCCACGATCAGGTCGGCGAAGAAGCGGAAGTTCTCCGCCGCGCGGAGGGCCTGGCCCTTGGCCTGGGTGATGGGCAGGCCGGTATCAAACGTCTCGAGCTCGGCGAGCCGGGCTTCCTGCGCCTCGACGGCGTCCGCGATTTTGTTCAGGACGCGGGCGCGTTCTCGGGGCTTCATCTTCGGCCACGGGCCGTTGGTGAACGCTTCCCGGGCGGCGGCGACGGCGAGGTCGATGTCCTCCTTCTGGCCTGCGGCGGCGGTGGCGTAGTTCCGGTTGGATACCGGGTCCAGGACATCGAAGGTCTTGCCGGAGACGGAGTCGACGAACTGGCCGTTGATGTAGTGCTGGATGTGGTTGGGAAGGTCCTGCGGCACGTAGTGGGTGGCGGACTGTTCTGCAGTGAACGTCATTGTTGTTTCCTTCGTGATAGTTCAACGCGGGGTCACTTCTGGGCCGATTGGGGCCGTTTATTGGGCGTTTAGTGACCCCGCGTTGCTGGTTGCGGGGTGGTCTGGGCGAGGTAGGCGTCCAGGGTGGCGGAGCGGTGCAGGCGGGCGGCCTTCTCGATGGAATCGGCGTCTGCTCCGGATTCGATGAGCTGCAGCAGCCCTTCGTGCTCCTCCACCGATTCGCGGGCACGGCCCGGGACAAAGCGGAACGTGGAGGACCGCAAAGCTGCCAGCCGGTTCCAGCCGCGGTGGACCAGGTCCAGGATGTGCGGGTTGGGGCAGCGCTCGAACAGGACGCTGTGGAAGTCCTGGTTGAGCCGGGTGAAGCGGACGGGGTCAAAATGCTGGAGGCACTCGCGCATCTCCTCATTCACGGCGCGGGCCCGGGCAATCGCCGCGGCATCGACCAGCGGAGCAGACAGCGCGGTGGCGGCACCTTCCACGATGCTCAGGGTCTGCATGGTGTAGAGGTACTCGGTGGGGTCGATCCCGGCCACGGTGGCGCCCACGTTGCGTTCGAACTTCACCAGTCCTTCGGCCTCGAGCCGGCGGATGGCTTCCCGGACCGGGACCACGCTGAACCCGAGGTCCTTGGCGATGCTGCCGAGCACCAGCCGGTACCCGGGGGTGTAGGTTCCTTCCACAATCCGGGCCTTTACCGCGTCGTAGGCCTGTTGCGACTTGCTTCCCGCGGCCAATACTGACTCAGTCATTGCTCTTGCCCGCTTTCCAGTCCTCGTACCGTGCCTGCCACTGGGCGTTCATGGGGTAGAGGCCGTCAACGCTGTTGCCCTGCTTCACCATCTCGAAGATGAAGGCTTCTTCCTGTTCCTGCCGAATGCAGTCCTCGACGAGTTCCCCGGCGATGGCCGGCGGGATCACCAGGATGCCGTCGGAGTCGGCCACGATGATGTCGCCGGGCTGCACCGTCGTACCGCCGCAGGCGACGGTGATGTCCGTGTCCCACGGAACGTGGCGGCGTCCCAGCACCGCGGGGTGCGGGTTGGCGAAGTAGGTGGGCATGTCCAAACCTGCCACGGCGGCGTAGTCCCGGACGCCACCGTCCGTGATGATCGCCGCGGCGCCGCGGACCTGGGCGCGCAGGGCCAGGATGTCACCCACCGTCCCGGTGCCTTTCTCGCCGCGGGCCTCCATCACCAGGATTTCGCCCTCGTTCACGGAATCGATGGCGCGCTTCTGGGCGTTGAAGCCGCCGCCGTGGGACTTGAACAGGTCCTCCCGGTTGGGGACGTAGCGCAGGGTCCGGGCCAGCCCGACGACGCGGCGGTCCGGGCGCGTGGCCTGCAGCCCGTCGATGCTGACGTTATTAAGGCCGCGTTTGCGCAGCTGCGAGGACAGCGTGGCCGTGGCGACGCTCTCGAGTTTGGCTTTTAGTTCCGGGGTGAGGACGCTGGCAGGGGCAGGAAGGCCGGCAGCTTCGCGCGAACCCCACGCTTCCTCCCGCTGCACGTCGTCAACCTTGGGGCCGGCACCAAAGTCAGCGAACGGCGTCGTGCCTTCCTCCACCCTGGTGACCAGGCGTCCGGTGGTGGGGCTGCCATCAAGCGTGCCCACCTCCACCTCCAGCACGTCCCCGGGCCTGGCCACGGAGGCACCGGCGGGGGTGCCGGTGAGGATGATGTCCCCTTCCTCGAGGGTGAGCAGCTGGGAGAGGTCGGCGACCAGGCGGGCGAACGGGAAAAGCAGGTCCTCCGTGGTGTCGTCCTGGACGAGCTGGCCGTTGTGCCAGGTGCGGATGCGGAGGCGGGAGGGGTCGACGGCGTCTGCCGGGATCAGTGCGGGGCCCACGGGAGTGAAGCCGTCGCCGCCCTTGGAACGCAGGTTCGAGCCTTTGTCCGCCCAGCGCAGGTCATAGACGCCCAGGTCGTTGCTCGCGGTAACGGCGGCGACGTGGCTCCACGCGTCCTCGAGCCCGACCCGGCGGGCGGCCTTGCCGATGACCAGGGCAATCTCCCCCTCATAGCCGAGGAGCTCGCAGCCGGCAGGCCGTTCCACCGCGCTGCCGCTCAGCGAGAGCGACGACGACGGCTTGAGGAAGTACGACGGCTGGGCCGGCGTGCGTCCCCGCTGCGCGGCCCGGCTGGGGTAGTTGATGTGCACCGCGATGACCTTGCGTGCCGCTGCAAGGGTGTCCCCGTTGACCTGCTCCAAACCGTCTCCTCATCGAGTACAAAATCGTATACGATCACTATCGCGCTCGCGTCGGCGTTCGTCAACCCCTTTTCCGAGGGAATCCCGGTCCCTTGTAGTCCCCGTCACAGGTGGCGTACTGTGGTGCTCAATCGCAGGGTTTCTTATATGGAACCTGAAATTCTATTATCGAACAGCTCGTGCAGCTGAAGCGCCACACAACGAAGTGAGGAATCCCGTGCAGTTTCACCACCACGGTTACGTGTCGGGCGACCCCAGGGTCAAGCCTGCGGCAGGCGTCGGCATCAACCGGCCTGCTGACCTTCCGGACGAAGTCGACGTGCTGATTGTGGGCACCGGACCTGCCGGCATGCTTGCAGCCGCGCAGCTTTCCCAGTTCCCGAATGTCACAACGCGCATTGTTGAACGCCGGGAAGGGCGTCTTCCCATCGGCCAGGCGGACGGCATCCAGGCCCGGAGCGTGGAGACGTTCCAGGCCTTCGGTTTTGCCGAGCGGATCATCGCCGAGGCATACAGGATCACCGAAATGGCGTTCTGGAAGCCGGACCCGGCGGACCACTCGCGCATCGTCCGGGCCGCCCGTGCCGTGGACGACGAGATGGGGATCAGTGAATTCCCGCACCTCATCGTGAACCAGGCCCGCGTCCTCGATTACTTCGCCGAGGTCATGGCCAACTCGCCCACCCGCATGAAGCCCGACTACGGCTACGAATTCCGCGGCCTTGAAGTCACCGGCCAGGGGGAGTACCCCGTCACTGTGACCCTCGCCCGCACCTCCGGCCCAAGCGAAGGCCAGGAGCGGGTGGTCCGCGCTAAGTACGTTGTTGGTGCGGACGGCGCACGCAGCAAGGTGCGGGACGCCATTGGCTGCCACCTCGCCGGCGACGCCGCCAACCACGCCTGGGGCGTTATGGATGTCCTGGCCGTTACCGACTTCCCGGACATCCGCACCAAGTGCGCCATCCAGGGTGAGAAAGGCAGCATCCTGCTGATCCCCCGGGAAGGCGGCTACCTCTTCCGCATGTACGTGGACCTTGGCGAGGTGGATCCGGACACCAAGGGCGCCATCCGCAAAACCACCATCGAGCAGATCATCCACAAGGCCAACGAGATCCTCCACCCCTACACGCTGGACGTGCGCAACGTGGCATGGCACAGCGTCTACGAGGTGGGCCACCGCCTGACGGACAGGTTCGACGACGTCCTGCCGGAGGACCGCGGCACCAGTACTCCGCGGGTGTTCATCACCGGCGACGCCTGCCACACCCACAGTGCCAAGGCCGGCCAGGGCATGAATGTCTCCATGCAGGACGGGTTCAACCTGGCCTGGAAGCTGGGGCACGTGCTGGAAGGCCGCAGCCCGGAGAGCCTGCTGTCCACCTACTCCGAGGAGCGCCAGGTGGTGGCGAAGAACCTTATCGATTTCGATAAGGAGTGGTCCACCATGATGGCCAAGAAGCCCGAAGAGTTCGAACACCCCTCGGACCTTGAGGACTTCTACGTGCGCACCGCTGAATTCCCGGCCGGCTTCATGACCCAGTACACGCCGTCCATGGTGACCGGCAGCGACATCCACCAGGACCTGGCCACGGGTTTTCCCGTGGGCAAGCGCTTCAAATCGGCGCCCGTGGTGCGGGTGGGCGATACCAACCCGATGCACCTGGGCCACCACGCTACGGCTGACGGCCGCTGGCGGATCTACGTTTTCGCCGACGCGGCACCGGCCGGCGGGCACTCAGGTGTGGCGGACTTCGCCGAGTGGCTGGCGAACTCGCCGCAGTCACCGCTGGCCGCGACGCCGTCGGACGCTGACCCGGATGCCTGGTTCGACGTGAAAGTGGTCTACCAGCAGCCCCACACCGCCGTTGACATCAACGCGGTACCGGCGGTGTTCAGGCCGCAGGTGGGCCCGTTCAAGCTGACCGACTACGAGAAGGTGTACGCCACCGATCCCAACGCGGACATCTTCGAGCTGCGGGGCCTGGACCGCGGCGGCGTGGTGGTGGTGGTCCGTCCGGACCAGTACGTGGCCAACGTCCTGCCGCTCGCGGCGACGGCGGAGCTGGCGGAGTTCTTCGCCGGTCTCCTGAAGCCGCGCCATGCAGCGGGTCAGCCGCTGACGGTCTGAGCCGTCCTGTAGTCCGCGGCGGAGTAGACGCCCAGGATCCGCACCTCGGTGGTGAAGAAGTCCAGTTCCTCGAGGGCCAGCTTCAACGGCAGGTCCTCGGGGTGGCCTTCTACGTCGGCCATGAACATGGTGGCGGCGAATTCGTTGCCCACCATGTAGCTTTCCAGCCGGGTCATGTTCACGCCGTTGGTGGCGAAGCCGCCCAGCGCCTTGTACAGGGCCGAGGGGACGTTGCGGACGCGGAACACAAAGCTGGTGACTGCCGGTCCGGGAAGCTCATCCCGCGCCGGCAGCTCCTTTTCCCGGGCCAGGACCACGAAGCGCGTGGTGTTGGAGGGGTCGTCCTCAACCCGTGAAGCCAGCACTTCCAGGCCATAGATCTGGGCCGCGAGCGGGGGAGCGAGGGACAGCTTGCGGGGATCGTTCCACTCGCTGACTTCCCGGGCGGAACCCGCGGTGTCGCCGGCGATGACGGGCTTGAGGCCGTGCTCGCGGATGAGCTTGCGGCACTGGCCGAGGGCGTGGATGTGGCTGTGCACCTCGGTGGCACCTTCGATGGTGCTGCCCGGGATGCCCAGCAGGTCGAAGTGGATGGGCAGGAAGAACTCCCCCACGATCTGCAGGTTGGACTGCGGCAGCAGGATGTGGATGTCCGCCACCCGGCCGGCGATGGAGTTCTCGATCGGGATCATGGCCAGCTCGGCCTCGCCGCTGGACACGAGTTCAAACGCGTCCTCGAAGCTCGCGCAGGGCACGCTTTCCATGTCGGGGAACATCTGCTTGCACGCGATATTGGAGTTGGCGCCGGGCTCACCCTGGTACGCAATCTTCTGGGCCATGATCCGTATGGTTTCACGCCCCGCCCCCGCCCGCCCAACTGGGTAGCGCTAAGTGTCGTTTTGGGCGGCCAAAACGACACTTAGCGCTACCTAGTTGGGATGGGACGGGCCTAAACGGGAGTGACGCGCAGCCAGAGGTACTGGCGGGGGAGGAGCGTGACCCCCTCGTCCAGCTGCAGCGCGGCTTCGGAGAGAAGGTCGACGGCGGCAGGGGAGTATCCGGAGAAGGTTGCGGCGGGCAGGGCCTGGGGCTGGTCGCTGAAGTTGGCGAGGGCCAGGACCCGTGTTTCAGCCCCGGCGCCGCCGGGCCGCTGGTAGGCAAGGACGGAACGGTTGTTGGTGGAAAAATCCACCAGCCTGGTACCGGCCAGTTCAGGCGTGGCCGCCCGGACCTCAACCATCCGCTTCAGGCCGGCGTACACCGCGCCCGCGGGGGTGGACGGGTCGTGGCGGAGCGCGTATTGGCCCGCCGGGTAGTGGGGCCGGTGCACCCAGCGGCTGTCGGCGTCGTGCCCTTCCTCTTCTGCATACCCGTAGTCGTTGACCTGCCCCACCTCGTCGCCCAGGTACAGGAGCGGGATGCCGCCGGTGCTGAAGGCCACCGAGTGGGTAAGGAGGATCCGCTCCACCGCCTCGGCCGGGTCCACCTCCATGCCGCACAGGGACGCCGTGGTACCTGAAATCCGGCAGTCCCCGGTCTTGGGATTGTCCTGGAACGGGACGCCGCGGGCGAAGCTGCCCGGGAACCGGTTGACGTAGAAGGAGTTCAGGAAACGGCGGTGGTCGAAGCCGTTGATGCCAAGCTCTGCCGCGTCCTCGTCGGCGAAGGTCCAGCCGATGTCGTCATGGCTGCGCACGTAATTGACCCAGGACGTGCCGTCCGGGATGTTGTGCCTTCGTTCGAGCGCCTGCGCCAGCAGCGAGACGTCCCGGGTGGCCAGGGATTCCCAGATCAGCGCCATCTGCAGCGGATTGTAGGAGAGCTGGCATTCGGCCGGATCGATGTAGAGGGCCACCTCGTCCGGATGCACGATTGCCTCGGACTTGAACAGCAGCGACGGCGCGGCCAGCCGGCAGACGGCATTGAAGGCCTGGAGGAGGATGTGGGCCTCGGGCAGGTTTTCGCAGGGGGTGCCCAGCTGCTTCCAGATGAACGCCACGGCATCCATGCGCAGGATGTCAACGCCCTGGTTGGCCAGGAAAAGCATCTCCCCGGCCATGGCCCGGAAGACGTCCGGGTTGGAGTAGTTCAGGTCCCATTGGTAGGTGTGGAAGGTTGCCCACACCCAGCGGCCGTCCTCCATTTGGATGAAGGACCCCGGGTGGTTTTCCGGGAAGATTTCACGCACGTTCCGCTCGAAGGCGTCCGGCATGGTGCGGTCGGGGAAGATCCAGTAGTAGTCGCTGTATTCCGGATCCCCCGACGCCGCCTTGCGGGCCCACTCGTGTTCGTCACTCGTGTGGTTGAAGATGAAGTCCACCACAAGGCTGATGCCGTGGGTCCGGAACTCGGAGGCAAGCTCACGGAGCTGTTCCATGGTGCCCAGCTTGGGGTTGACCTGGCGGTAGCTGGAGACGGCGTAGCCGCCGTCGGAGTGCGGCTCGGGTGCGAGGAACAGCGGCATGAGGTGCAGGTAAGTGAGGCCCAGTTCCTTGAAGTACGGAATGTGGGAGCGCAGCCCTTCCAGGCTTTCGGCGTACCTGTCCACGTAGCAGACGCCGCCGAGCATGTTGTTGGACAGGAACCAGCCGCTGTTGGCCTCCCGTTCAGCGTCCAGGGCCTTCAGCTCGGCAGGGCGCCCATCCCAGGAGCGTGCACCCTGGACCACCAGGGCGGCCAGCTGGTCCTGCCAGTCCGGCCGGGATCCGTACAGCGTGCGGAAGAGGCGGCACAGGTCGGGGAAGTGTGCGTCGAACCGCTGCTGAAAGGCGCGATCCGGGGCGGTCCCCGCCTGCGCGAGCGCATCGACGACGTGCTGCCGCACTGTTTCGTCCGCACTGACGAACTCCTGCATTGAAGAACCCCTTCCGACCTCCAGCCGGCGGATCCGGCAGAAACTGGTTACGGCAGTATGCCACGGCGGCTAGCGCCGCGGCTCCCGGGGCAGGGCGGCAGCGGTACCGGGCTTATCCGGTGCGCGCCATTCGCCCGCAGGCTGCCGCCGCGCCAGTATCCCCGCGGCAAGGAAGAGAAGTCCCAACAGCCCGGCGGCGCCGGCGGCAACGTGGGCGCTGCGCGGCCAGAGCCCGGCCATTCCCAGGAAGGCCGGCACCGTGGCGGTCACCTGGCTGGCCAGGACCAGTGCCCAGCCCATGAAGGGGTCCAGCCCGCTCCGGCCGCAGGCCAGGGAGGCGAACATCAGGCCCCAGAGCACCGCCCACGCCAGCCACAGCACGGCGAGCAGGGGATCGGCAGGAAGCCAGAAGAAGGCAAGCAGCACGGCAACGAACGCAACCATCCCGCAGAACCAGCCCAGGCCCTTCGCCCCAAGGCCCAGCAGGATGTCCAGGCCCGCATAGGCGTAGGTCAGCCCGAACAGGAGGATCCCTGCTGCGGTCGGCGCCGTGCCGGCCGCACCGCCCAGGGACAGCACGACGACGCCGAGCACCAGCTGCACGATCCCCACCACCAGGCCCAGGACGGCTGCGTCGCGGCGGGGCAGGTGCCCCAGGGTGGCGAGTCCGTTGACCAGCAGTGCCGCACCGGAGAGGAGCAGGCAGGCGTACGGCATCAGGACGCCCCGCCGCCCGCCGGAAGCGCCGACGGAATTATCGCTAAGTGGAATTTTTCTGTCACAATACGGAGGTTAGAGCATTGTGATTGGGGCCGCCTAACAGTGGCTGGTCGCAATCAGTTAAGTTGAAGCGTAAACTATTTGGGACGACGCCGCCCGCCGCGTGGCTGCCCAGTGTTACGCCCACGGTGAGGAAAGATTCATGGATGCACGGCTGGAGGCCATCAGGGACACTGTCCTGGCCAGGAACCCCGGCGAAGCGGAGTTCCATCAGGCAGTAGTTGAGGTCTTTGAAAGCCTGGGGCCCGTCCATGACAGGCATCCCGAACTCCTTGAAGCCGCAATCCTGGAACGGCTCTGCGAACCGGAGCGGCAGATCATCTTCCGCGTGCCGTGGACTGATGACCAGGGCCGGGTGCAGATCAACCGCGGCTTCCGGGTGGAATTCAACTCGGCGCTGGGCCCGTACAAAGGCGGCCTGCGGTTCCACCCCTCGGTCTACCTGGGCATCGTCAAATTCCTGGGCTTTGAACAGATCTTCAAAAACGCCCTCACCGGCATGCCCATCGGCGGCGGCAAGGGCGGCTCGGACTTCGACCCCCGCGGCCGCAGCGATGGCGAGGTGATGCGGTTCTGCCAGTCCTTCATGACCGAGCTGTACCGGCACATTGGTGAATACACCGACGTCCCGGCCGGCGACATTGGTGTGGGCGGCCGCGAAATCGGCTACCTGTTCGGGCAGTACAAGCGCATCACCAACCGCTACGAATCCGGCGTCCTTACCGGAAAAGGCATTTCCTGGGGCGGATCCCTGGTCCGGCCGGAAGCCACCGGCTTCGGAACCGTGATCTTCACCCAGGAAATGCTGAAGACCCGCGGCACGTCCTTCGACGGCCAGCGCGTGGTGGTCTCAGGCTCCGGGAACGTGGCCATCAATGCGATTGCCAAAGCGCAGGCGCTGGGTGCCACTGTGGTGGCCTGCTCCGACTCCTCGGGTTACGTGGTGGATGAGGCGGGCATCGACGTCGCCCTTCTTCGCGAAGTGAAGGAAGTGCAACGGGGCCGCCTGAAAGATTATGCCGAACGCCGTGGCGGCGTGTCCTACGTGGACGGCGGCTCCGTCTGGGAGGTCAATGCCACCGTGGCGCTGCCCTGTGCCACCCAGAACGAGCTCGACGGCGGTGCTGCCGCCCGGCTGGTCCGCAACGGGCTCCTTGCCGTCGGCGAAGGCGCCAACATGCCCTCAACCCGCGACGCGGCGGCAGTGTTCCAGCAGGCCGGCGTGCTGTTCGGTCCGGGCAAGGCCGCCAATGCCGGCGGCGTTGCCACGTCGGCGCTGGAGATGCAGCAGAACGCCAGCCGGGATTCCTGGTCCTTCGAACACACCGAGGAGCGGCTCACCGACATCATGGTGGGCATCCACGACCGCTGCGCCTCCACGGCTGACGAGTACGGCGATCCGGGCAACTACGTGCTCGGCGCCAACATCGGCGGGTTCGTGAAGGTAGCGGACGCCATGCTGGCCCAGGGCCTGATCTAGGAGGGCAGGACGGCAGCATTCCCCGCCGTCCCGCGTGGAGCGACGGTTATCTCGGCCACGCGTTCCAGGCGGGGGTTGAGGTTGTCGCCGCCGTCCACCACGCCCCGCTGCCACCACAGCTTCAAGCCCTCCGGCACCACTTCGAGGCAGGCCAGGTTGTTGTCGAACCATGGGCCTTTGATGCCGGACCAGCGGAAGGGCGGATCCGGAACCCTGGCGGAGCGTGCCGCCAACGCCCCGATCGGCGCGGCCAGGCCGTAGGACATCACGGCGCCGAAGGAGCGCATCAGCCGCGGGAGCGGGTTGCGGATGGGAGAGCAGACCGCCTGGATGATGCGGCTTCCCGAGGGCCGCTCCACTTCGGAGACGTAGGAAAAATGCACGTCGCCCGACAGGAAGGTGACAGTCTCCGGCGCCGGACCGCGCGTCCCCTCTGCCACCTCCGCGGCCATGGCGGCCATCCGCCGGAAGCTGTTTTGGAAGGCACCCCAGTGCTCCAGGTCTACCGCCTGGCGCAGTTTCTCGCCGACCCGTGCCGGGAGCCTGCCCCATGCGCCCTCGGAGACTGCCTCGTCCCAGGCTTCAAGGTGGTGCAGGCCCATCGGCAGGAGGAACGGCAAGGACGTTGCCACGAGCAGGTGCCGGAACCCGCCGCGCATCCGGGCGTCCAGCCAGTCCATTTCGGCGTCGTCCAGCAGGGCCCGGCGGTCAGGGTCCAGGTTCCGGGCGGCACGGGAATCAACCACAAGCAGCCGGGTGTCGCCGAAGTCGCGGCAGTAACTCCACCGGTAGGTTTCCGGATCCTGGTCGGCCCGTTCGGCGAAACTGTCCAGCTCAGCGCTGATGTCCGGTTCGCCGTCCCCGCGGCGGGATGTGATCTTTTGCCAGATCACATCCGCGGCGCGCTCCTGCGGGGACAGGTTTCCCAAATGCTGGTAAACCCAGTACGAGGCCAGCCCGGCCACAATGCGCCCCTGCCACCAGGCGGTGGCCTGCATCGCCTCCCGCCAGCTCCTCGACGAGTTCCAGTCGTCCCGGATGTCATGGTCGTCGAAAATCATGGCACTGGGCAGGGTGGACAGCAGCCATCTGTTCGCGGGGTCGGACCATGCCAGGTGGTAGAGGTGCGCGTACTCCTCGTAGTCCTTGAGCTCTTCGCCGGGAGGCGCCTCAATATCACGCCGGGCCTTGATGAATTCCTGCATCTGTTCGCTGGTTAAATCCGCGTAGACCTGGTCCCCGAGAAATGCCACCAGGTCCGGCCACGGCTCCCCGCCGCCGCCGGAACTCATCGCCACTGCGTAGGCCCGCAAAGCGTCCACGCCGTGGCTCCGGTTGCCGGACTCGTCGTGCGGGACGCTGGTGCGGCAGGAACCGAAGGCCAGGCGCAGCGGCTTGCCGGGTTTGAGGGTGGCGATCACCGGCGGCAGGAACCCCGTCCCGGGCTCGGGCCACACTGGCACTCCGTTGACGGCCACCGCGTACGGTGTCACGGATCCGGGCTCCAGCCCGTCCACTTCCACCAGCGCGTAGTGGTGGCCGTGGACGGCGAAGGTCCGGGCTTTCCACTCCCCGGCCCCGGCGCTGACCGTCACGCTGGCGTTGTCCCGGGTTTCCACCCAGATGCTCGCCGAGGTCTGGTCCACGTACCGCATCATGGGGCCTAACACCAGTGCCGGGGTAGTCATCCCTCAGTTGTACCCGCTGGAACCGGCCCCGGCTATGGGAAACCCGCAGCTGCTGTCGCCAGGGTTGCCATGCCGGAGGCCGGCTGCAGCCATCCTTAGCTGAACCAGTCCCGCGCGGGGTTGGTGACCCCTGGGGCCGAGCGGTGCAGGCCCGGCTGGGCCGCCCACTTCACGCCGTTGGCCAGGACCCGCTGGACCTGCGGGTGGTGGTACACCGGGTACTCCTGGTCGCCGGGGCTGAAGTAGAAGATGCGGCCCTTGCCCCGGGTGAAGGTGACGCCGGAACGGAACACCTCGCCGCCCGCGAAGGAGCTGATGAAGATGAGGTCGTCCGGCTCCGGGATATCGAACAGCTCGCCGTACATCTCCTGTTCGGGGATGACGATGGGGCTGTCCACGCCCTCAGCGATCGGGTGCGAGGGCTTCACGGTCCACACGAGCTCGCGCTCGCCGTCGTTCCGCCAGGCGAGCGAGCAGCTGGTGCCCAGCAGCCTGGTGAACACCTTGGCGAAGTGCCCCGAGTGGAGCACGATCAGGCCCATGCCGCCGAGGACGTGCCGGTGGACGCGTTCGACGACGGCGTCGCTCACCTCATGATGGGCCATGTGTCCCCACCACAGCAGGACGTCCGTCTCCGCGAGCACCTCCTCGTCGAGGCCGTGCTCATCGTCCGTGGCGAGGACCGCCGTCGTAATCTCTGCCTCCGGGTAGAAGGAACGGAGCCCGGCGGCGATGGCACCGTGGATGCCGTCAGGGTAGATCTCCCCGATGTGGGGCGGCTCGTTGATGGCCTCGTGGACGCCCTCGTTCCATACCCGGATCTTCAGTTTGCCGTTCATTAGAGCCGAACCTCCCTCTGCTCCAGCGCTGACTGGTAGCACGCGTCGATGATCTGTGCCCGGTAGAGCGCCAGGGAGCCGTCATGCCCGCCCCAGACTGCCTCGCCGCCCCGGACTGCCGTGACGAAATCCTCCACCACTGCATCATGGGCGCGGCCCGGCAGTACCGGCGGGACGTAATCGGCGCTTTCGCCGTCCTTGTCCGTGAACACCCGCAGCTGGCCCACGGGCGGGAAAGGCGCGCCCTGCACCTTGAGCTCCGCGCCGCCGTCCGTTCCGTAAATCGTGAAGTCCAGGAGGTCGTCCGTCTCCCGGTACGTGGCCCAGCTCGCCTCGATCACCAGGGTTCCGCCGCCCTCGAGCCGGAGGAACGCCGAGGCGAAGTCCTCCACGTCGAAGGCGTGGCTGGATGCCAGGGCGGAGTAGGCGCTGCCGCCGCCCCGCCCCTGTGGTCCCAGTTCCGAATGGGTGGCCGCCGAGACGGCCACCACTTTCGGTTCGCCCAGCAGGTGCAGGGCGTAATCCAGGGCGTGGACGCCGATGTCCGCCAGCGGTCCGCCGCCGGCAAGCTCCGGGTTGGTGAACCAGCTGCCCAGGGTGGGGATGCCGGAGCGGCGCAGCCAGGATGCCTTGGCGTAGTACGGCCGGCCGAGCCCGCCCGCATCGATGACGCCCTTCAGCGCCTGGATGTCGCCGCGGCGGCGGTGGTTGAAGGCGACGTCCAGGACGCGCCCGGCTCTGCGGGCAGCGTCAACCATGGCTTGGCCTTCGACGGCGTTGCGGGCGATGGGCTTCTCGCTCAGGACGTGGATTCCCCGTTCCAGGGCGGCGATGGTGATGGGGGCGTGCAGGAAGGTTGGCACTGCCACGCTGACGGCGTCCAGTCCGCCGTGGTCCAGCATGTCCTTCCAGTCCGCGAAGGCGTTCGGAATGGCGTATTCGGCCTGCAGGGAGTCGCGGAGTTCCTGCTCCATGCCGGCAAGCGAAACGATGCTGACGCCGTCAAGGGCGTGGTAGGCCTTCAGGTGCTGCTGGCCGGCCCATCCGATGCCTACCACGCCCACCCGCAACGCTTCTGCCGGTGCTTCTTCGGGAAGGGCGGCGGGCTGCACTGACGGCTGCTGCTCGTTGATCAAAGGGGTGCTTCCTTAACTGGTGGGTGGCGGAGGGGGCTCTGTGAAGCCGGTTGGAATCGATTCCAACCCGTCGCACCGTTGAAGGCTGCCGCAGGTTTGGAATCGATTCCAAAAGTCTTGCAGCCGCCGTCGAGGACTGTCAACCCCTGGTGCTAGCCCTTCGTGGAGTCGCGGACCACGAGCTCGTGGGGGAGGAAGGTGCGGCCTCGGCGGTGTTCGCCTGGCTCAGTCATGCGTGCGAACAGCGCTTCAAAGGCCACCCGGCCCATCTCGTAGGCGGGCTGCCTGATGGTGGTCAGTTCAGGGACACACATTTCCGCCTGGACGGAATCGTCGAAACCTGCCACGGCGATGTCGTCCGGAACCCGCAGGCCGGCGTCGGTAATCTCGCGGACGCATCCGGCGGCCACAGTATCGCTGCCGCAGAAGACGGCATCGGGCAGCGGGTCCAGCAGCAGGAGTTCCCTGGTGAGGCGGCGCCCGGCATGGAAACCGAACTCGCCCTCAGCGAACAACAGGTGCTCCGGCTGCAGACCTGCCTCCCGGACGGCAGCAAGGAATCCTTCCTCCCGCAGCCGGCCGGAGCGTGCCGCCCTGTTGCCGATCATCGCCAGGCGCCGGCTGCCCGTTGCCAGGAGGTGCCGGGTGATGTCCACGGCGGCCCGCCGGTCGTCGATGGAAACACCGAATGCCGCCTCGGAATCGACGATCTCGCACACCTGGACAACGCTCAGTTGCCCTGCCAGTGCCTCAACATCGGCGTCCGGCATGGTGGGCGAAAAGAGGATCAGGCCGTCCACCGAGCCGTTGCGCAGCATGTCCACCAGCTGCTGTTCCCGCTCGAGGTCCCCCGAGGTGGGTGCGATGAGGCTGACATAGCCGGACAGTGCCGCGGCGTCCCCGAAGCCACGGAAGGCTTCGCTGATGACAGGGGAGTCGAGGCTCTTGGCGAGGGCCAGCAGGCGCATGGTGCGGTCGCGGCGCAGGTCGCGGGCAGAAGCCAGCGGCCGGTAGTTGAGTTCGCGGATGGCACCCTTGACCTTTTCCTTGCTCGCAGCGCTGACTGCCGGGCTGCCGTTAAGGACCCGTGAAACTGTCCCGACCGACACTCCTGCCGTTTTGGCGACGTCCTGGACTGTCGCTCGCGCCATTCCTCTTCCTTCCGCGACCATTGCACCGGGGTCCTCGCTGCCGTGCCCGTGCATGCAGTGCAGTGGCGGTTTTCCCCAGCTTAGCCGCAGAGCCCTCGCGGCCTGCCACCTATGATGGCCGACATGGGCGGCCAGGCCCGCAATGAGGTCGCCGGAACACTCGCACGAGTGATCGCGACCCGGTTGCGGCGCTACCGCACGTCTCCCGTGCCGCAGCAAACCGTCACGGCGGCCCTGGGGGAGGACCCTGCGCTCAGAGGGACGCCTGAAACTCGCTGGCGGATGACCGAAACGATCATTTAACACGCCGGAAACCCACCCCGAAATAGCCGCCATACAGTTGGAACCAGACGGCAACAGCCGCCCCTCCGCTGAACGTGGTCTCTCCATCCGCGTCCCTCCCCCGGAGTGCCTCCACGGAGCGGCTCTGACGGCAACTTACCGTTCTCTCTTCGCATCTTGAAAGGGGTTTCCCATGGATTCGGGAAATGTCGCTTGGATACTGGCCAGCTCGGCGCTGGTCTGCATGATGATCCCCGCCCTCGCCCTGTTCTACGGGGGCATGGTGGGGTCGCGCCGCATTCTCAACATGATGATGATGTGTTTCGGCGGCGCCAGCCTGGTGGCTGTCCTCTGGGCACTGTTCGGGTACTCGATGGCTTTCGGCAACTCGGTTGGGGGGCTGGGGCTGATCGGTGACGTCACCGAATTCCCCGGCATGGGGCAGCTGCTGGCCGCGGATGAGGAGGCGTCCATCCCGGTCATCCTGTTTGCTGCCTTCCAGCTGTTCTTCGCCTGCGTCACCACGGCGCTGGTGGCAGGCGCCGCAGCGGGCCGCATGAAGTTCGGCGCCTGGATGCTGTTTGCCGGCATCTGGGCCACGATCGTCTATTTCCCTATCGCGCACTGGGTCTTCGCCTTCACTTCGGCGGATGGCAGCGTGACCGGCGGCTGGATCGCCAGCGGGATCAAGGCCATCGACTTCGCCGGCGGCACCGCCGTGCACATGAACGCCGGCGCGGCAGCACTGGCCCTGGCCCTGGTGCTCGGCAAGAGCTCCGGCTGGCCGAAAGTGGAGCACGCCAAGCCGCACAGCCGCCCGCTGGTACTGGTTGGCGCCGGCCTCCTCTGGGTGGGCTGGTTCGGCTTCAACGCCGGCTCCGCGCTGTCCGCCGGCCAGTCGGCGTCGGTGGTTCTCCTCAACACCGCCGTAGCTGCCTCGGCCGGCCTCCTGGCCTGGTCCCTGGTGGAACGGCTCCGCCGCGGGGCAGCCACCAGCATGGGCGCAGCGTCCGGCCTGATCTCGGCGCTCGTGGCCATCACCCCCGCCTGTGGCGCGGTAAGCCCGCTGGGCGCGCTGGCCATCGGGGCGATCGCCGGGGCCGTATGCTCGCTGGCCATTGAACTGAAGTACCGCCTCGGCTACGACGACTCGCTCGACGTTGTGGGCGTCCACCTTGTGGGCGGCATCCTGGGCACGCTCCTGATCGGCCTCTTCGCCACCGATGCTGCCCCGAACGGGGTCAGCGGACTCTTCTACGGCGGCGGCGTTGAACTGCTCGGCGTCCAGGCCCTCGCCACTGTCACGGTGCTCGTTTACTCGTTCGGCATCACCTGGATCCTCGCAAAGATCCTGGACAAGACGATTGGCCTGCGGATCAATCCCGAGGACGAGATGCGCGGCATCGACCTCGCAGCACACTCCGAGCTCGCATACCTTACGGATGAGGATCCGGTGGAGCTGGGCTCTCCGCAGCGCGTGTAGGGATTCCCAGGAAGTCCGGGTGCATGCCATCCGGATCACGAGTCAGGCAGGGGGCCAACCTCCGGACCGGTGCCAGCAGCAGCTGGCTTATAGTTCCGAGGACTGGCCCTTTGTCATGCCCGGGCCGGTGTTAACCGTGTGCCTTGTCCTGTCCGCCATGGCGTGCCCGGAAGGCGTAGACCAGCAAGGCAGTGCCCGCCAGGATCATGACGGCAACCACCACGAAGTCCGCGGCGAGGAGCAGCACCGTGGACTGCAGCGCGAAGATCACCCCAAGCACTGCAAGGACAGCGGCGGGAATCAAGGGCCACTTCATCCGCCCGGCCTGACCGGCCGCCGGGACCGGAACGAGGGACAGCACACCAAAGGTGGCAGCCAGGCCCAGGAACAGGACGGCGGCGGTGGGCATGCCCTGCACCTGCGGCGGGAGTGCCACGACGAGTGCCAGCGTGAACATCACTCCGCCCGGGATAACGGCCCACCAGTTGTCCGGCTGGCGAAGGTAGACCGCGGCAAATCCGGCTGCCATGAACAGGAACAGGAAGGCCGCTCCCGCGCCGCCGCCGGTGAGCTGGGTGGCGGCGACAACCGCAGCCAGGCCCAGGAACACCGATCCGGGGATCGCCGCCCACCAGAACTCCCGGCCGCGAACAAAGAGCGATACGAATACAGCCCCCACAGCGGTGAAGATCACTATCGGCACATAGGCCGCGCTCTCGATCACGTCGAGGAGGTCCAGCAGCAACAGCACACCGACCGCTATCAGGATGACGCCGGTAATGATGCTTGCGTTTGCCGATTTCACTATTCGCCTCCAGGAAGCCGGCAGGCGCCCCGGCCGCTCTGCCGGTTTCAGGTTACGGCGCCTCCCCGAAGCGGACGTAGGGCACAAAGCCCCGCCTTCGCCACTACTCCTTGAACAGCCCGGCCAGGTCTTCCGCAGTGATGGCTCCGCCGGCAAGGGCGTCGCCTTCCATGACATCGGAAAACAGCTGCGACTTGCGGGCCTTCAGGGCCATGACCTTTTCCTCGATGGTGTCCTTCGCCACGAGCCGGTAGACCATCACGTTCCGGGCCTGCCCGATCCGGTGGGTCCGGTCCACGGCCTGCGCCTCCGAGGCCGGGTTCCACCAGGGGTCCAGCAGGAACACATAGTCGGCCTCGGTAAGGTTGAGCCCGAACCCGCCGGCCTTCAGCGAAATCAGGAACACCGGAGCGCTGCCGTTCTTGAACTCGTTGACCACGTCCGCGCGGTTGCGGGTGCTGCCGTCGAGGTAGCAATACTCGATCTTTTCCTCGTCCAGCCGATCCCGCACCTTGCCCAGGAAACCGGTGAACTGGCTGAAAATGAGGGCGCGGTGGCCTTCCGCCACCAGGTCCTCCAGCTGCTCGAACAGCACGTCCAGCTTGCTGGAGCGCACGCCCGAGAGCGACGGGTCGATCAGCGAGGCGTCCAGGCTGAGCTGGCGCAGCAGGGTCAGCGACTGGAAGATGGTGAACCGGTTCTTGTTCACGTCCTCGATCAGCCCCAGGATCTTCTGCCGCTCGCGCTGCAGGTGGGTCTGGTACACCTTCTGGTGGCGCGGGTTCAGCACCACTTCCAGGATCTGCTCCTGCTTGGGCGGCAGGTCCTTGATCACCTGGTCCTTGGTGCGGCGCATCATGAGCGGGCGGACCCGGCGGCGGAGCTTGTCCAGCTGCGCCTTGTCACCGTTCTTTTCCACCGGCTTCTGGTAGTACTCCGCGAAGCGCTTGGGGCTGGAAAAGAGCCCCGGCGCAACAATCGATGTCAGGGCCCAGAACTCCATGAGATTGTTTTCCAGGGGCGTGCCCGTGATGGCCAGCTTGAACGCCGCCGGCAGTTTGCGGGCGCACTGGTACGCCTTGGACTGGTGGTTCTTCACGAACTGCGCCTCGTCCAGCACCAGGCCGGACCATGTGCGGGAGGCATAGGACTCGTAATCGATCCGGAACAGGGCGTAGGACGTGATCACGATGTCCGCCCCGGCCAGGACCTCCGCGGCGTCCTGCCCGCTCTTTCCGAACGTCTCGCTGACGGCGTGCACCTTCAGGCCGGGCGCAAAGCGCGCCGCCTCCGCGGCCCAGTTGCCCACCACGCTGGTGGGGGCAACCACCAAAAAGGGAGCACCGGCGTCGGGCTGGCCTGCTGAAGCGATGGCGCCGGTGATGCTGTCACCGCTGCGGCGAGCGCCGGCGTCGGACGCTGGAGTGTCTGCCGCCGCCAGCGCCAGCTCCTTGGCGGCGCACATCAGGGCCAGCGCCTGCACGGTCTTGCCGAGGCCCATGTCATCCGCGAGGATGCCGCCCAGGCTGTGCCGGTACAGGAAGGTGAGCCAGTTGAAGCCTTCCAGCTGGTACGGGCGCAGCTCCGCGTTGAGGGTGGCGGGGAGCGGGAGGCCGTCCATGCCGCCTTCGAGCAGGCCCCCCACCGCGGACCGCCACGCGGCCGCCTGCTCGTCCACGACACCCAGCTGGGCCAGTTCATCCCACAGGCCGGCCTGGAAGCGGCTGATCTGCAGCGGCGCGTCCTTGTTGTCCTGCAGCGAGCGGGCTTCCTCAATGAGCGCGCGCAGCTGGTGCAGCTCGGGCAGGTCCAGGGAGAAGTAGGCGCCGCTGGGCAGCAGCATCTTGGTCTGCCCGGCGGCCAGGGCGGAGAACACCGCGGCGAAGGACACCGGCTGGCCTTCCAGCGAGATCTGGATGCCAAGGTCGAACCAGTCGCGCTGCTCGGTGGCCTTGGTGGAGAGGGACACCACCGGAGCTTCCTCGGCCTCGCGGTAGTCGGCGATGTCGCCCACGGTGTCCACCTCGACGTCGGGGGCTTCGCGCAGGCGCGGCAGGACCTCCTCGGTGAAGGCCAGGGTGTCCAGGCCCGTCAGTTCGGCGGAGGCCGCGAGCCGGGGGGTGCCCCAGCCGCCGGTGGCGGACTCGCCCAGCGCCGGCACCATGTCCCACGGCTGGCCGATGCCTTCCAGGATGCGGGCCTCGGCGGTGTCGTCGCGGTAGCCGTGGTCGCCGGGGTGGCGCCAGAGGGGCTGGGCCGTGACGAGGTTTCCGCTCTTGTAGTGCCACTCCCAGTGCAGCCGCACGCGGTGGTCCGCGCCGTAGTTTGCCAGCAGGGACAGGGTGGGGACTGCGAGCGCCGGCAGCTCGACGGATTCGTCCCTGGCAGTGACCCGGGCAGTCTGCTTCAGCTTCGGATAGAAGCCGGTCAGGAAGCGCGATTCGTCCTTGGCCGGAATGTGCAGGGTGCTGCCGGCCGTCACGAACGCGAGCAGCTCCTCGCTCAGGCCGCTTTCCAGCGGTGCAAGGGTGATGATCCCGTCGGGGTCGGGCACGCCGGGCAACGACGCTTCTCCGGCGGTGAAGAAGATCCCGTGGGCGGGCCGGCCGATGGTGCCCACGGACGCCGGATCAACCTCGGCCCCCTCCACGGTGATGGCGGGCGCCAGTTCCAGCCCGCCGTCGGCAGCTGTTGTGCCTTGGGAACCTGCCCCGGCGGCGGAGGGTCCGGTGCCGGGGGAGCCGTAGCGGCCGAGGTTAAGGCCGACGGCGGCAGGGGCTTCGGCGAGCCGCACAGGCTCAGTGCCGCGCGAGTGCACCAGGGTGAGGCCGATCTTGCGGGCGTCTGCCAGCAGGCTCCACAGGTTCTTGCCGGCGTAGGAGTTCAGGCCGAGCCAGAAGCCGGAGGGGTTGTACGTCCGGCCGGCAGCGGCGGAATGGCCGGCCAGGAACTCCTGCATCCACTCCACATGCGCCGGGTTGCACTCGCGCCGGAAGTTCAGGTAGTTCAGGGTGGTCCAGGAGACGTCACCGCGGATCCACTTGCCCTTGGCGCCCATGATCACCGGCCGGGCCTTGAGCTGGCGCACGCTGCGGAGCGGGTCCCGCCGACCTGTGTAGGAGAAGTGCGGGGCGGGTTCTTCGATCTCAAATTGCAGCGCCAGCGGAACACCCGTGCTGGGAGGTGCGGTTCCCTGCGAGATCAGCGGGCTGAGCGCCTGCTCCCAGTCGGACAGGGCGGGAGCGGACGGGCTGCGGGACAGCTGTGTGGACGTTGACGGCGCCAGCAGCTGCACGCGGATGGCGGGGTTGTCCTCGGCGGCGAAGAGCAGCGCGGCCACGTGCTTGCAGTCCTTGCGGACCGGGCAGCTGCACACGCCCACGGTGCAGCTCCAGCCGCCTGCCTTGCGGACCAGCTTGGCAGTGGTGGAGTAGGGCACGTCCGCCCCGCCGCGGACCTTGCCCAGCATGAGCCCGGTGGCGGCGTCGAACGAAATGCCCGAGACGCGGCTGCCCATGGCATACGCCAGCCCGGCCGCCAGGGAACGGTCGTTGATGGCGGGGGTTTGTATTGCCAGTGCCGTACTTTCGTCCGGTTGGGATGGAATGGTGCGCGCTACTTTCAGCAGGCCGCGGCGGGCCGCGGCCGGTGGGTGGTTATCTGATCCATCTTAGTTCGCCGGCCGGGCGTGGCGTGCCGCCGTTCCCGCGGCTCCCGCCCTTCGCCGGCTGCCCCGGCGCCGGAAACTTCGCCGACCCGGAAACTTCGCCCGACGTTCATTTCTTCCTCAGCAACACGTCGGCCCGCCCGACGTAGCGTGAAAACGTACCCTGCACCACCCGTCAACAGCAGTGAGGATTTCCATGATCACCAGCCAGCAGCCCGTCGTCCTGACCAGCAGCAGCATCGACTCAAGCGACGAGGACGTCGTAGAGGCCAACGTGAGCATCGTGGATGCCATGCACACCGCCCTGCTCCGGACCGAAGAGATGTCACCCGTGGCCGTCCGCAGCTACTACGTGGACTTCTACCTCACCCAGGCGCTGGAGGGCGGTTTCGCGCAGTACGTGTTCACCGCCGTCGACAGGTCCGAAACTGACACGCTGATCCGCGAAGGCATGGCGGGCATGGGCGCCGCCGCCCACCTTGACCTCTTCAACAGGGCAGTTGAGGCGTTCGACGACCTTTCCGAAGAGGACGAGGAGAACTACCTCGACGGCGGCCTGGATGACACGCAGGACACTCCCGAGGGCGTCCTCCGGATGGAGGAGCTCGACGGCGAGTTCGAGGAGCTGCTGGAGAGCGAAAACATCACCGCGCTTAACGCTGCCTGGCTGCGCGGCCAGGCGGAACTGCTGGTGCTCGACGACGAAGAGGTCGGCGCGTACATTGAGCGCCTGGCGTCAATGATCACCGACCTGCCCGAGCGCAAGGCCCAGGCCGAAGCCGAAGCGCTGGAGGAGGCTCCCGACTTTGAGCTAATCATCCGCGAGCTCTGCAGCGTTGCGGGGTATGAGCTCCTCAAGATCACCATGGGCGACCCCAACTACGTCCACGACGGCGAGCGCGTCCTGGCGTGGCACTTCTCCACCGATCACGGCGACTTCCTCATGGTCGAGGAAGAGGACGAGGCCTACATGATCAACCCGGAAACCCGGGAGATCGTGGCCGCGGTGGAGTTCGAAGAGGCCGACACCGAGATGGCCAACGCCTAGGAGCGTTAGCGGCCGGGCATTGACGGCCCGGGCCGCCGTACTCCAGGCGCGCCCGGGTGCCGTGCCCTTGGCCTGTCAGCGGTTCTGTTGCAGGGCGGTCACGAGGATGTCCAGCAGATCCTCACCCACCTGGTCCACGGACGTCAGGCGCACCTTCCGGGTGAAGGGGTCGTCCGCCCGGGTCCTGGCTGCCTCGATCCTGCCTTCAGCAGGGCCGTCGAGCCGGAGGGTCACATCCACTGCCGTATTGGTGGTGCGGGTAACCTGGGCAAACTTGCGCCGCGGGCTGTGCAGTGAAACGTAGCCCTTCCGCATCTGGATCTGCACGCCTTCGGTGGCGGACGCCCAGCCCAGGATGGCGTCCGCGATGGGCCGCAGCCGGGGGTGGCCGGCGTACTGGCCGTCGAGCAGCTCATCGGCGTCCCGGAGCATGAACTCCGGGTAGCCGAACATTTCCCATGACACCGCATACCGGGCGTAACCCGTCACCCCGAAGCCGTCCCGCATCCAGGTGCGGAGCCCGTCGTCGTCCTTGATGCCGGCCGCGCGGGCCTGACCTGCCCAGTGCGCGGTGTCTTTGCCTGTCTTCCGCAGAAGCAGCGCCTTATTGTTGTCCACCATTGTTTGCCAGGTGCTGGCCTTCTTTGTGGGTTCCGGATCCGTAGGCATGGGTCGATCGTAGCGCCGCCGGTCCCGGCCGTCCGGCAGCCGGTGCGGCCTCCTGCAGCAGGGCGTGAAAAAAACTTTTGGCCCTCCGTAACCTTTCCGCCTTCCCCTGCGATGTAGGAGGTGATGGGTCCGCCCGCCGGGCCCGAACCAAACGTGTTGTCTAGTTTCTGGAGTCTCTTATGTCGTTGTTCACCGTTCTTGCCACCAGCAAAGTAGCCGCCGGAGTCCTGGCAGCAGGCACCATTGCCGTCGGCGGAACCGGCGCCGCCGCCGTTTCCGGTGTCCTCCCCGCCGAGGCGCAGCAGACCGCCCACGACCTTTTCGGCGCCCCGGCCCCGAAGCTGGCAGCAGAAGCAGCAGGCGACGCGCAGGCAACTGCCGAGGCGGCCGCTGACGCTGCTGCTGACGCCGACGCTTCCGCAGATGCAGACGCCGACGCTGCGGCCGAAGGCGGCGCCACCGTCACCGACGAAAACGTCTCCGCCAAGGCCTCTGCCTCCGCTGGTGCCAACACGGCCGTTGATGCAGCCGGTGCCGCAGCCTTCGGCCTGTGCACCGCCTTCACCAACGGCGGCCTGAACGCTTCCTCCGAGGGCTTCTCCTCGCTGGTGATCGCCGCTGAAGGCGAGGCAAACATCGAAAGCTTCTGCGCCGACGTCGTTGCCGAGGCTGACGCCGCCGCTGAAGCCGGCGCCGCCGCCACAGGGTCTGCAGCTGTTGATGTTGAACTTCCCGAGGCGCCTGCTGTTCCGGCAGTTCCCGCCGTTCCCGGTGTCGACGGCGAACCTGCCGTTCCCGCCGTTCCGGCTGTCCCCGCCGAAGCCGGCAGCGTAGTGGACACCCCCTCCGTTTCGGTCCGCTAGCCGCCAGTCGGTAGTCTGTACTGCGGGAACGGCAGTGGCTCCGTTCCCGCAGTACGGCAGTCCGGGACTGCACGAACGCCAGCCGCACGTGCCGCAACGTGCCCCGGACCAGATGCCGAATGACGGCACGCAACACCATGGAGACTGGCAGTCCGAACCGGAGACCGGGACAGGCGTGAGCCGCGTCCCGGGATGGAGGAGCCGCTGGTGCTAAGCACTTTGGCCCAAGAAGAGACCGACATACTCGAGAGTACGGCCGGAACAGATCCGGCGGTGCTGTTCGGTGCTGCCTACAGGTCCTTCGCCGGCCCCGTCCAGGGGTACCTCCGGGCGCGCGGGGTGGATGATCCGGAGGCGGTGACGCAGGACGTGTTCCTTGCCTTCTACCCGAAAATCGGCGCTCTCACCGGCGGGCTCCAAGGCGCCAAGTCTCTGCTCTTTTCCATTGCACACGCGCGGATGGTTGATTATTACCGCCGGCTGGAGCGCAGGCCCCAGCTGAGCCGCTACGATCCCGCGCAGGACGCCAGGACCACGCCGTCGGCGGAAGAACACGCCGTTGAACTTCAAGGCGGCGCCGCTGCAATGCTGGACGGACTCAGCGAGGAACACCAGGAAGTACTGGCCCTCCGCGTAGTGGCCGACCTGTCCATAGAACAGGTAGCGGACATCATGGGCAAAAGCACCGGAGCCGTCAAACAGCTCCAGCGCAGGGCCCTGCACAACCTCAAGGCACAGACGCTTCAAAGAAACCAGGCGAATCATGAGTGACACCGCAGCATCCCGCAGCGACGCGTTCGTAAACCAGCTGCTCCTGGAGGCAGGCATGGACGACGACGCCCGGCTCCGCCCCGCGCTGCTGGAGCTCCGTGAGCTCGCTGACGCGGCGCCCGAGCCCTCCGCCGCGGTCGCTGCGCTGATGGCGCCGGCCGGGGCAGCGGCCCTTCACCAGACCGCAACCGTGGAGGATGTCCCTCGTGCGGATGAGCTGGCGGCGCGCCGCAGGGCCAAGCGGCGCCTCGCGCTCACCGCGCTGTCCGTGGCAGTTTCGCTGAGTGCCGGCGGCGCTGTTGCCGCGGCGTCGGACCAGGGGATCCGCGAGTCTTTTACCCACTTGGGCCACAGCATCACGTCATTCGTGACCGGTTCCGGGGGAGCACCTGCCGGCAACCGGGCCGAGGAACCCGCTGCGCCCCTCCCGGCGAATCCAGAAGGCCCGGCAACAGCCCCGGCCGTACCAGCCCCCGCCCCGGATTCCGTGCCGGCCGGCGGAGTCCCGGCTGTGCCTTCCGAAGAGCCCACAGCCCCGGCAACCGCTCCCGGCCAGGCCGTGCCGGGCAAGCCCGCCGACGTCCCGGCAGCCGGCACGCTGCCCACCGCCGTTCCGGAGGACCTCGCGGACGGCCTCAGCCGTCCGCCGGTCCCCGTCCCCGGGCCGTCGGACATCCCGCTGCCCCGGACACTGCCCACCGTCCCGGTGCCCTAAAGCACGGCTCTCAATACGCTGCACCACCTGCCTTGATCATGGCGCCTGACGGGCTGGCCAGGTACCAGACATTGTTGACGCCCTGGCCCAGGATGTCGCCGGGCTTGGCGTCCTTGGCGAAGTAGTACAGCGGCAGTCCCTCCAGGGTTACCTGCTTCTTCCCGTCCGGCGTCGCGATGGTGCCCAGCGTCCCGCTGACGCCGTCCGCGGACGGCCGTTCCGAGGTAGTGGTGACCGGCGGCCACGCTGCAAGGCAGGCGTCCGTGCAGGCGCTGGTGCCGGAATCCTTTGAATCCTTCGTGAAGAAGTAGACGCTCATGCCCTTGGCGTCCACAACGATGGTCCCGGCGGTTGAAGAGGCCGTCTTGAGGTCGGCGGCGGTGCTGGCGGTTGCAGTGGCTGCGGGTGATCCCGCAGTGGCCGCGGGACTGGTGGCCGCTGGACTGGTGGTGGCCGGTGCTGTGCCGGTGCTGCCGCCGCAGGCAGCCAGCGTCGCGGAAAGGGCCAGCGCGGCGAGGCCTGCGGCTAAGGTGTGTTTCATGGTTTGCTCCTTGGCTGGGCCCGGCGTCGGATCACCGGACGCTAACCCCTACGACGCACCGGGACGGGCTTTGGTTCACCCCGCCTGCGCATTGAACCTTCCGCCGTCCCATGGCGTCTTTACGGGCGTATAAAGAACTGTGCGAAGAACCCGGCAGGAGGGACGGCATGCCGCTTGACGAGGACGTGGTGAAGTCCATCTACCGCGACCACGGCGCTGCCCTGCGCCGCTTTGTGCTGGGCATTTCCCGCGACCCGCAGCTCGCGGAGGACGTGGTCCAGGAAACCGTGTTGCGCGTCTGGCAGCAAACGCCTGAAATCACCGGGAGCCTCCGCAGCTACCTGTACCGGACGGCCCGGAACATCATTATCGACAACTACCGCAGGGCGCAGCGCCGCCCCGCCGAGATGCTGGAAGGCGACGTTACCGAGCCCGCCGTCGTCATGGAAAGAGTGGACGAGCTCCTCAACCGCGTGCTGGTCGAGGAGGCCCTGGTCCGGCTGAGCAAGGAACACCGGGACGTCCTGGTGGCCCTGCACTACCGGCGCTTCACCGTGAACGAGGCCGCCGTCCAGCTCAACATCCCCAGCGGAACGGTCAAGTCCCGCGCCTATTACGCCGTGCGGGCGCTGCGCACCATCCTGGACGAGATGGGCGTGGAACGGTGAACACCGCGGAACCGCACCAGCTGCTGGGCGCTTACCTCCTGGGCGGCCTCGACGCCAAGGACCTCGAAACGTTCGAGGCCCACCTGCAGGAGTGCGGGAAGTGCCGCGACGAACTTGCCGGCCTGGAGAAGATTCCCGTGCTGCTCGACGCCCTCCCCGTGCCGGACGCAGTGGCGCTCACGGCTGTGCCCGGGAGGCTGCCGGATCCGGTGCCGTCCCCCGATCCGGCGCCGCTGCTGCGCAAACTGGCGCACCGCCGTCGGACATTACGACGGCGGTGGACGGCGCTGGCAGCCGCCGCAGCCGCCGCCTGCCTTGCCCTGGGCCTGGCGGGCGGTCCCCTCCTGGTCCGGCCCCCGCAGCCGGACGCCACCTACTCGGTACAGTCCGGCGGCGGCCTCCAGTTCAGGGTCGACCTCGCACGGAAGACCTGGGGAACCGAGCTTGCCGTGAACGGCAGCAGCCTCCCGGCCGAGGGGACGCTGTCCCTGTGGGTACGGGACCGTGATGGCGGTGAGGACCGGGCGTGCGCCTGGACGGCGACTCCCAGCGGCAGGGTCAAGGTCACCGGGGCCACGCCGCTTCAGTTGGGGAGCATCTCAAGCGTTGAACTGCGCGATGCCACCGAACGCGCCGTGGCCGTGATCACCGTGCCCTGAGGTGCCGGCCCGTGGGGAAGCACCACCCTTGGGGTAGCGCCAGCCCCGTGGAACCGCCAAAACAGGCTAGTGGTTCAATTTGCCCAGCTTGGCGCGCACCATCATGAACACGCCGTAACAGATCAGGCCTGCCCCCACCGCGGCCAGGAGGTAGACGCCGAAGGGCTGGTCACGGAGGGCGCGGAGCCCGCCGTCGAGCCCCGTGGAGTCCTCCGGATGGGCCTGGAGGGTGGCGACCGCGATCAGCAGTCCCGTCAGCAGCAGCACCGTGCCCTTGGCCACGTACCCCGCGACGCCAAGCACCGTAACGGCAGTCCGGGCTGGCGGGGCAGCCGGCATGACCAGGTGCTTTTCGAAGGATTTCCTGAGGCCGCGGATGCCGTAGATGACTCCGGTGACGGCGATGGCGGCGCCCAGCAGGACCAGCAGGGCCACACCGCCGGGAGCCTTCATCAGGGTGAGGGTGAGGTCGGTGGCGGACTTTTGGTTGTCCGCGCCGGACCCTGTTCCCAGGGCGAAGGACATGAGCGTCAACGCGAGTCCGGTGAAGACGAGCGCCTGGGCGCCCGCCTTGGCCTTCTTTCCGGCTTTTTCCTTGGTGGGCAGGCGGTTGTAGTCAAAGATGGCATCGCTGGTTTGCCACAGTGCCAGCCCCGCGCAGGCCGCGAAGCTTGCCCACAGGAGGAATGGCCCCGCGGGCTGGGTGGCGAGCTCGGCCACCGCGCCGCTGAAATCAGCGTTCCCCGTACCTCCAAACGCCAACCGGATGGCGATTGCGCCGACCAGCAGGTGCAGGATGCCGCTCGCCGCGAACCCTGCCCTCGCCAGCAGTTCCAGCGTCCGGGAGTTGGTCACGTTCTCCGCCGCGTCGACGGCCTGCTTCATTTCCTTTTTGATGGCTGTTCCTTTGTGCATCCGCTGAGCTGGCGTGCGCCCCCTGCACACAGGGCAATCGTGCCACGCGAAGGCGGTGCGGAACAGTGGCCGGGCCCTGGCGGCCGGCGGGAGTGGCGGCAGCAGCGTGGCCTGACGCCGGCTGCGGCCCTGCAGGAAGGTCCTACAGCCGGCGGTAGCAGAGATCGAAGATCAGACGCCCGGCCTCGTGGGCCTTGGCCTCGAAGCTGGTCCGGATCCTTCCTTCGAACCGGGGCGCCCAGCCTCCGGTTTCGTCGATTCCTTCGTTGGGTCCGGTGTGCTCGGTGCTGACGGGGGCGCGGCCCTCCCGGACCGGTGCTCCGCCAACGACGGACTCGACGCCCGACTGCCACACCTGCGTGAGGGGGCTTTCGGGCCCGCGGCGCTCGCCGGTGTGCAGGTTTTCAAAGTCCTTGGAACCTGCCAGGACATCCCGGACGTGGACGGCGTAGTTGGACCAGTCGGTGGCGATCCGCCACAGGCCGCCCGGCTTCAGGGCACGGGCCGCGAGGTCCGCAAACTCCGGCTGGATGAGGCGGCGCTTGTGGTGCCGGGACTTGTGCCACGGATCGGGAAAAAAGACCCACAGTTCGCTGACGGAGCCCGCCGGGAGCATCGTGGCCAGGACCTCGGGGGCGTTGGCCTCCACCACCCGGACATTGCTGAGGCCGCGGCTGTTGATCTTGATGATGGTGTTGGCCAGGCCCGGGGTGTAGACCTCGACTGCCAGGAAGTCGGTGTCCGGGTTCTGCTCGGCGGCGTGGCACACGGCATCGCCCAGGCCCGAACCGATCTCCACAATGAGGGGAGCCTTGCGGCCGAACTCGGCTTCGGCGTCGAACGTGTAGTCGGGGTGGACCGAGGTGTTCGCAATGTGGCGGGGGACGTCCACTGCCCACCGTTCCGCATGCTCCTCCCAGGCTGCCTGCCGGCGGCCCTGCAGGCGCGTGCCGCGGCGGACGAAGCTGACCGGCCGGCCGCCGTACGTGCCGAAGGAAGCCTGCGTCCCCGGCGTGACGGGCCTCGGGACATGCGGCTGCTGGGGGTTTTCTGGGGATTCGCTCATCACTTCCAGAATAGCGGCGCACGCCAATGCGCTGCTCACAGTTTCCCCAACTGGTCCAGCGCAGGCCCCGCGGCCAGGGCAACCA
Source organism: Pseudarthrobacter sp. CC4 (assembly GCF_048957775.1). NCBI lineage: Bacteria > Bacillati > Actinomycetota > Actinomycetes > Micrococcales > Micrococcaceae > Pseudarthrobacter > Pseudarthrobacter sp. CC4. The sequence continues at coordinate 73,480 of NZ_JARCCZ010000017.1, forward strand.
CTAAGCCGCCGATGCACAGTGCACCAGCAGCCCGCCGCCGCCCGGGCGATGACTGCGGTTGGCCGTACACGATGGGGACGGACAGTGCCAGGGACGGCAGCGAAAAGAGGAGGGGCAGGCTGAAGAACACCAAAGGCACCAGCCAGGGCGTCTCTGAGGGGCCGTTGGACGGATACGTGGCAAGCATGGCAAACATGGCCAGCGGCGCAGTAATCGTCATGCTGGCAAGGGCAAGGCCGGCCAATATCAGGCTGGCGTTTGCTTTGCGGACGTTGCCGTGGACTTGGGGCGCCCTACTCTCAGCCGGGGTTTCCCCAGCCTGCGACAGCCCGTGCCCACGTGGCTCATTCGGTGGCTGAATGCCCATCACCCTCCTGTCGTTTGCGTGATCACTGAGCAACCTGCGGCTGCTGCGGGTTCCAACGTAGGGGCCGGGGCGGAACCGCCGGAAGGTGCCGCGGTCCATATGTGGATAACCAGGCAGCCAACCCATCCTGCAAGAATGGGCGGATGAGGGAAGCGACCAACGCCGAGGCAAGGAACCGCCGGGCAATTGACCCTGCGGTGAAGGGGCAGTCAGGGACGCTGGTGGACGCAGAGGTTGACGAGACGCCCGCGCCCGGGCCCACCCAGGTTGGCAGCCGCCGGCAGCTCGTATACCTGGGGCTGTGCCTGGTCCTGATTGGACTGAACCTGCGGACAGTCTTTTCCAGCTTCTCCGCAGTCTTCCCCGAGGTAACGGCCCAGGCAGCCCTGCCCGGCTGGGCCGTGGTGGTGCTGACCACCGTGCCCGTCACGCTGCTGGGCGTGTTCGCACCCCTGGCCCCCGTACTGGCCAGGCGGTTTGGTGCCGAGCGCGTGCTCCTCGGCGCCATGGCGGTGCTTACGGCAGGGCTGTTGCTGCGTCCCGCTGAACTCGGCCTGCCGGGAACCGGGCAGGCCGCCGGCCACCTGCCCGCGCTCCTGGCCGGGACAGCGGCCTGCGGGGCGGCCATCGCCCTGTGCAACGTGCTGCTGCCCGGGCTGGTCAAGCGCGACTTCCCGCACCGGCTGGGCCTGATGGGCGGGCTCTACACCACGGCCATCTGCGCCTCGGCGGCGTTGGGGGCCGGCTTCACCTACCCGGTCTACACGGCAACGGGCGAGTGGACCCTGGCGCTGTGGTTCTGGGCGGTGCCTGCCGCCGTCGTCCTTCTGTTGTTCCTCCCGGTGGCCCTCCGCCAGCCGCGCATCCGGCACCAGGCCGTCCGGGACGGCGTGAACGTGTGGCGCTCCCCGGTGGCATGGCAGGTGACCATCTTTATGGTGCTGCAGGCAATGATGTCCTTCAGCGTTTTCGCCTGGCTGGCGCCGATACTCCGGGAACGGGGTGTGGACGGGGCAACGGCGGGGCTGATCGTCTCGATGTCCATCGTGCTGCAGATGATTGGCTCGCTGTTCGCGCCCGCACTTGCCGCCAGGTCGAAGGACCAACGTGCCATCAACACCACCGTGGCCCTGCTAACCGGGGCAGGCTTCGCGCTCAGCATCTTCGGCCCCCTGGACCTGGTCTGGGTGTGGGCGGGCCTGCTGGGGCTGGGCCAGGGGAGCCTGACCGCCGTGGCGCTGACCATGATCATGCTGCGGACCCGCGACGGGCACACCGCCGCACACCTGTCCGGAATGATGCAGGGCGTGGGCTACGGGCTGGGCTCCACCGGCACGCTGATGGTGGGCCAGCTGCACCAGGCCACAGGGTCCTTCACCGCCGCGGGTGTCCTGTTCCTGGTGGTGGGCCTGCTGGCGGGGATCTTCGGATACCGCGCCGGCCGCAACCGGTTCGTCAGTTAAGGGGCCAGGCTGACGTGCAGGATTCCGTTGTTCCAGCCACCCGTCCCGCCGCGGGCATCCTCCGGGGGCCGTACCTCTGGGTGACCGTGGGCACGTGCGCCCTGGTGTTCCTGGCGGCGTTCGAATCCCTGGCCGTCACCACCATCATGCCCCTGGTCAGCCGCGAACTCGACGGCGCAGGACTCTACGCGCTCGCGTTTGCCGGCCCGCTGGCAACAGGGGTGATCGGCATGGTTGCCGCCGGAAACTGGTCCGACCGGCGCGGCCCCACAGCCCCGCTCTATGCCTCCGCGGCCTTGTTTGTGCTGGGCCTGCTGATTGCCGGAACCGCGGTGTCCATGCCCGTGCTGGTTGCAGGCCGCCTGGTGCAGGGCCTGGGCGGGGGAGCCCTGACAGTGGCGCTGTATGTGCTGGTGGCGCGCATCTATCCCGGCGCCCTGCACCCCAAGATCTTTGCCGCGTTCTCCGCGGCGTGGGTGGTCCCCTCCCTGGTGGGGCCCTTTGCGGCCGGGATCGTTGCGCAGGTCTTCAGCTGGCACTGGGTGTTCCTGGGCGTGGTGGGGCTGGTCATCCCCGCGCTGCTGATGATCGCGCCTGTGCTCCGGGGACTGGAACCCCCTCCCGGACCGGCCGGGGAGCCGCATCCGCCGCCACCCTGGGCGCTGGGCCGGTTGGCCTGGGCAACCCTGGCGGCGCTCGCCGTGCTGGGGCTCAACCTGTCACGGGAGATCCGGATCCCCGGCGTTCCCGCCGCTCCGGCACTCCTGGCGGCCGCCGCCGTCGTGATTGCCCTGCTGGCCGTCCGCCCGCTGGTGCCGCGGGGCACCCTCACCGCCCGCCGCGGCTTGCCCAGCGTGATCCTGGTGCGCGGGCTCGCCTCGGCCGCGTTCTTCGGGGCCGAGGTTTACCTGCCGTACCTGCTGATCGAGCAGTACGCCTTTTCGCCCACCTTCGCCGGCCTTACGCTTACCGGCGGGGCGCTGGCCTGGGCAGGAGCGGCGGCAGTGCAGGGCCGCCTGGGCACCAGGCTGTCCCATCGCCGTGCGGCGGTCATCGGCGCGCTGATGGTCCTCGGGGCGGTGATCCTCGCCCTGGCCACCACCGCGCTCCACTGGCCTGCCGCCGTCGCGATTGCCGGCTGGATTTTCGCCGGCGGAGGCATGGGGCTGCTGTATCCGCGGCTCAGTGTCATGACCCTGGCCCTGTCCAGCAAGGAGAACGAGGGCTTCAACAGCTCCGCCATGTCCATCGCGGACTCGCTGGGCGGGGCGCTGGCCCTCGCTGCGACGGGCCTCGTCTTCGCAGCGTTTACGACGACGACGGAATCCTTCGCCGGGGTCTTCGGCCTCGCCGCCGTGCTCGCCGTAGCCGCGGCCGCCGTCGCGCCCCGGGTCACCGGCCGCCCGCGCACGTAGCGCGCCCGACGGAGCTCCCGGGCAGGCCTGATTCCTGTGGCTGGCCTGATTCCTGGCGCGGGGTCAGGGCAACCGGGTGGCCCGCAGGACGACGTCGGCGATCGTTGCGTGCTGGCCGTCAGGCCCCGTTACCGGCCGCTCCCGGCTGGTCTGGACCTCCAGCTGCCATTCGGGGCTGTCCAGTCCCAGCTCCCGGACGAGCTCGTCACCGGTGTAGAACATCCCCCTGTGGTCGTGCCCGCCGCCCCACGGCGGCAGCCTGTCCGGGTGGTGGCCCACCACCAGCAGCGTGCCGCCGCGCTTGACTGCCGCCGCGGCGGTGCGGAGCGGGCCCTGCCAGGTGAGCTCCTGCGAGTGCAGGAACTGCGATGTCACCAGGTCGAAGGAGTCCCCGGGATCCCACTGGTCAAGGTCAGCCTGCTGCCAGGTGATCCGGCTTCCGATGGCGCCCTCCGCGGCATGGACGCTTTCGCGGGCCAGCTCGGCCTTTTCATGGGAACGTGCCCGGTCCAGGGCCACCGCGGAAACGTCGACGGCGGTGACTGTCCACCCCTGCCGGGCAAGCCAGATGGCATCAGCTCCTTCGCCGCAGCCGAGGTCCAGCGCTTTCCCGGGACGGAGGCCGCCGGCTTCCCGCACCAGCTGGGGGTTGGGCTTGCCGCTCCACAGCCGGGGTTTGCTGCGGTAGCGGTCGTCCCAGATGGCCGCGGCATCGGCTCCGGTGTGTACTGCCACGCCCTCGGCGAACGTGCCGCCGGAGGGGCCGGCGTCGTGCATCTTCTGCTGCGGTGCAGGATGCTGCGCTTCATTCCGGTGGGGCGCGTGTTCACTCATGCCTCAAGCCTGCCCCGGCCCCGGGCCCAAGGCAACGCCCAACTAGGTAGCGCTAAGTGTCGTTTTCAGGGGTCAAAACGACACTTGGCGCTACCTAGTTGGGAGGGGCGGAAACGGGGAGCGGTCCCGGGATGCTAGACTGGTGGAACTTGATGTGCAGTGATGCCCAGGTTTTCCGGTGTGAAGGTCCTCCTTCATCCAGGGACTGGGCTTTTTTCATGTGAGAGGCACATCCTGCGTCGATGAACGCGTTCCATTTGGTCCCGGCCGCCGCTTTGCATAAGCGGCAGCAGGCTGGTTGATCACCTGAATTTTCTTCGGCGAACCCTTGAGCCAACCGGCATCGGGGGCCGATATCCGCACGGATACCGCCTGAAAGACCTTTGACTTTGACTACATTTGCTGCCCTCGGCACGCCCAAAGCCCTTGCTGACACCCTCACCGCCCAGGGAATCGAAACCCCGTTCCCCATCCAGGTGAAGACCCTCCCTGACACCCTTGCAGGACGCGACGTCCTGGGCCGCGGCCGTACCGGCTCCGGCAAGACCATTGCCTTCGCCATCCCGCTGGTGGCCCGGCTCGCCGAGCGCGAAGCCCCGTACTTCCGCAAGCCCGGCCGCCCCATGGGCCTGGTCCTTGCACCCACCCGCGAACTGGCCACCCAGATCAACGCCACCATCGAGCCGCTGGCCAAGGCCGCCGGCCTGAACACCACCGTGATCTACGGCGGCATCTCCCAGGCCAGGCAGGAAAAGGCCCTGCGTGCCGGCGTTGACATTGTCATCGCCTGCCCCGGCCGCCTGGAGGACCTGATCCGCCAGCGCATCCTCACCCTTGAGGCCGTGGAAATCACCGTGCTGGACGAAGCGGACCACATGGCCGACCTCGGCTTCCTGCCCGTGGTGAAGAAGCTCATGGACATGACCCCCAGCCAGGGCCAGCGCCTGCTCTTCTCCGCCACCCTGGACAACGGTGTGGACAAGATCGTCCAGCGCTACCTGTCCAACCCGCTGACCCATTCCGTGGATGACCCGCAGGCCGCCGTCACCACCATGGAGCACCACGTCCTGGTGGTCAACGACCAGACCGTCAAGAAGCAGCTGATCGTGGAGCTGGCCTCCGGCGCCGGCCGCCGTGTCCTCTTCATGCGGACAAAGCACCACGCCCGCAAGCTGGCCAAGACCTTGACCGACGCCGGCATCCCCGCCGTCGACCTGCACGGCAACCTGTCGCAGAACGCCCGTGACCGCAACCTCGCCGAGTTCTCCAACGGTGACGTCCGCGTCCTGGTGGCCACCGACGTCGCCGCCCGCGGTGTTCACGTGGACGACGTCGAACTGGTCATCCACGTTGATCCGCCCACCGAGCACAAGGCATACCTGCACCGTTCCGGCCGCACCGCCCGTGCCGGCTCCGACGGCACCGTGGTCACGCTGACCCTCCCGGAGCAGCAGTCCGACGTGAAGAAGCTGATGAAGGCCGCCGGCGTCGAGGTCAACTTCGAGCGCGTCACCGCCAACTCACCGCTGGTTGCAGAACTCGTGGGCGAGATGGCCGACAAGATTGATCCGCGCACCCGCGCAGCACTGCTGGCCAAGAAAGCCGCGCAGCAGGGCGGCGGCACCTCCACCGGTGCCAACGCCGAGCGCAAGCGCGCCCGCCGGCAGGCCGCACCCACCACGGGCGGCCGTGGCGGACGCGGCGGACGGGGCAAGGTTTCGGCCGAGCCCGTCCGCACCGATGTTCCCCGCGCCGAGCGCCGGGCCGTGGCCTTCGAGGGCCGCACCGAAGCCCGCGCGGCATTCGACCGGGTGGCTGAGCAGAACGAGGACCGCGCCATTGCGGCGGCAGCGGCACGGCGCAACAACCGTGGCCGCGTCACCGCTTCCACGCACCGCAACGACGTCCCCGCAGCAGGTGGCCGTGCATCGGCCGGCCGCGGTTCGGACGGCCGTGCAGAATCACGCGTCACCCGCAGCGACGCCCCGCGCGGCGGCACCGGGCGCCCGGCTACCTCGGGTGGCCAGCGCAGTGGTCGTCCGGCAACCGGCCAGCGGGCCGCAGCAGGTGCCGGTGCAGGTACCCGCGGTGGCGGTTCACGCTCCGCTGGTGCAGGTGCGGCCACCGGCGGCAACAAAGCCGTCTGGTCCTCCAACACCGGCGGCACCTCCGGCGGGTCCTACGGCTCAAGCAACGGCGGCGGCTCCGGCCGTCCCGCCCGCAGCGGTCCCCGCCGCGCGTCGGCTCCGGCGTCGAACGAACGCCGCAGCCGCTAACCTTTCGGACTTTCGCGCCCGAAACGGACGGCCGCTCCCGGGATCCCCGGAGCGGCCGTCCGATTCGGTAGCGGAAAGCGGCGGGGTGCTCACCAGCCGCGGGCGCGCCACTCCTCGAGGTGCGGCCGCTCAGCACCCAGGGTCGTCGGCTTGCCGTGGCCCGGGTGGACGACGGCGGAGTCCGGGTAGGCGCCGAACAGCCGCTCGGTGACGTCGGACAGCAGCTGGCTGAAGCGCTCCGGATCCTTCTGGGTGTTGCCTACGCCGCCGGGGAACAGCGAGTCGCCGGAGAAGATGTGCGTTGGCCCCTCGGGGTCTTCATACACAAAGGCAGTCGAGCCCGGCGTGTGCCCGCGCAGGTGGACGGCCGTGAGCGAAAAGCCGTCCACGGCAACGGTGTCCCCGTGCCCAAGGGGCCGGTCCACTGCGACAGGCAACGCACCGGCGTCGTCCGTTCCCGCAACGGTCGAAGCCCCGGTGGCGGCCACCAGCTCCTTCAGCGCCCGGACATGGTCCCAGTGCTGGTGCGTGGTGGCGACTACGGCCAGCCGGGCTGGTGCGGACGTGTCAGCGGCGCCGTCCTGCAGCAGCTGCTGGATGGCGGGAAGGTCGTCCGCGGCGTCGATCAGCACCTGCTCGCCGCTGCCTTTGGCTGTCAGCAGGTACACGTTGTTGTCCATTTCGCTGACTGAAATGCGGCGGATGGTCAGGGCGGGCAGGTCATACAGAAGTGAGTCCATGGGCCTGAGTCTATTCACGGCCCTCGGACACCCAGTTGGGGTCCGCTGAGCGGGAACCGACGACGGCGGCCGAGGCCTGGTCCAAAGCGTCCAGTTGGGCCGGGGCGAGGTCCAGGGCCAGGGCGCCCAGGTTTTCGTCGATCCGGTGCCGCTTGCGGGTGCCGGGGATGGGGACCACCGGCAGGCCCAGCCGCCTGCCTTGGGCGAACAGCCAGGCGAGTGCCACCTGCGCGGGCGTTGCGCCCAGCTGGCCTGCCACGGACCGGACGGTGTCCACCACTGCCTGGTTGGCACTTGCAGCATCCAGGGCGAAACGGGGGATCCGGCGTCGGAAGTCCTTCTCGCCCAGGCTCGAGGCGTCCAGGGTGCCGGTGAGGAATCCCCGGCCCAGCGGCGAATACGGTACAAAACCCACTCCCAGGGCGGCCGCGGCAGGAACAACGTTGCGTTCCACGTCGCGGCTCCAGATGGACCATTCACTCTGGACCGCCGCAATGGGGTGGACGGCGGAGGCGTCCTCCAACTCCTGGGCCGTCACTTCAGACAGCCCCAGGTGTTTGACCTTGCCCTGCTGCACAAGCTCCGCCATGGCCTCCACGGTTTCCACAATCGGAACGCGGAGGTCACGGCGGTGCATGTAGTAGAGGTCGATCACGTCTGTGCCCAGCCGTTGCAGGCTGCGGTCTACGGCCCGGCGGATGTAGCCGGCGTCACCCCGGATGTCCGTGTAGCCGTCCGCCGGCGTACCCACCAACCCGAATTTGGTGGCCAGCTGGACCTCGTCCCGCCGCTCCTTCAGCAGCCGGGCGATCAGTTCCTCGTTGCTGCCCCCGCCATAGATGTCCGCGGTGTCAATGAAGCTGACACCGGAGTCGACGGCGTGATGCAGCGTCCGGAGCGCATCCTCCGGGTCCACCTCCCCGTAGACCGGCGTGAGCGCCATTCCGCCGAAGCCGAGGGGGCTGACGTTGAGGCCGTCGCCGAGTCCAACTGTGGAAGCCATGGGTTCTCCTGTTCGTTTGCTCTTGTTCAGGTTCAAATATTCACAATCGCGGCACGGCCTAATCCCAGGGGATCACCCGGTCCGCCGCCTGCCGGGTGGCCTGGATCAGCACGGCATTGGCTTCGTCGGGACCGGCTGCCCACGCTTCCGCCGCCTGCCGGTCCATCCCGAACGAGACATGCCTTTCCACGAGCCGGCCCAGCCGCAGCGCCGGCGGCGTGTCCACGAACCACACCTCGTCCAGCCGGGCGCGGATGTCTTTCCATGGTCCCTGCTCCATCAGCAGGTAGTTGCCCTCCGTGATGACCAGCGGCACCTCCGCCGGCACCGCAATGGAGGCTGCCACGGGTTCATCCAGGGTGCGCCGGAACTCCGGTGCGTAAACCACCGGCTCGTCGCGGCGGGCCAGGCGGTCCAGCAGCGAAAGGTAACCGCCGGCGTCGAACGTGTCCATGGCCCCCTTGCGCTGCCGGAGCGGCGTGCCGTCAATGATGGCGTTGCCCAGGTGGAAGCCGTCCATGGGGACCACCACGGCCTGCCCGGGCCCGAACTGCTGCCGGATCCATGCCGCGAAGGTGGACTTGCCCGAGCCGGGCGCTCCGGCGATGCCCAGGATGACGCGCGTCCCGGGAACCAGCCGGCGCCGGAGGGCGTCCATGGCCTGGGCGATCTCGGGGGAGTCCATGCCAAAAGCCTAGACTGCCCGGGGTGCCGGCTGTACAGTCCACGCACTCGCCGGTGGTCCTGGCATCCGACCTGGTGCTGCGCGGTTCTACCGGTCCTGCGGCAAAGCCTTCAGGCCGGCAACGCAGCCAACGATCCCCGCAATAAAGACCACTTTGAGCACGCTGAAGGCTTCCGCGCCGGTGGCCATTGCCCAGCCGACGGTCAGGGCGGCGCCAACCCCCACCCACACGGCGTAGGCGGTGCCCAGGGGGATGTGCCGGATGGCCCAGCCCAGTCCCAGCATGCTGAACGTTGCCGTAACGGCGAAAACTATGGTGGGGAGCGGCTTGCTGAAGCCGTAGGACAGGCCAAGGGCCGTGGCCCACACGGCTTCCAGGGCCGCCGAGGCCAGCAGGACCACCCAGGGAACCCTGCGCTGCAGCATCACGCCACCACCTTCAAGCCCGCCACGCACACGGCGATGCCGGACAGCAGGAGGAGGCGTGCCGCCGTCGGGCGCTCCACCCTGGTGGCAATCGCGTAGGCGGAGGTCAGCACCACGCCCACGCCGACCCACACGGCGTAGGCCGTGCCGGTGGGAATGGACTGCATGGCCAGGGCCAGGCCGCCGGTGCTTGCCGCGGCGGACACCAGGAAGAGTGCGGCCGGAGCGATGCGGCGGCGTCCGAAAGCCTGGAAGGCGCGGTGCAAGGCTGCCGCCCAGACGGCTTCAAGGGCACCGGAAAGAATGAGTATCAGCCACGACATACGGGATCCTTTGGCCAGTCTTGTCGTGTGCCGGGTACTGAACCGTCGTCCGGAGGCTCGGGTGCAGAGCCTTGGTTTCCAGCGTAGCAACGCACGACGGCGGCGGGCCACCGGTGGTGCCGAACCTCACCACCGCCTCCCCACCCCAACTAGGTAGCGCTAAGTGTCGTTATGACCCTCCAAAACGACACTTAGCGCTACTTAGTTGGGCCGGGCGGGGGTTAGAGCGCGCCGCCCGCCGCTTCGGGAGCGGAAGCATCGCGGCCGCCGTCGCCGATGGTCTCCCGGGCGATGAAGTTCTCGATGTCGAACAGGTTGTCCGCGCGCTCGGCGATGTTCAGGAGCGTGGTCATCGAGGAGACTTCCTCCACCTGTTCCTTGAGGAACCAGAGCATGAACTGCTCGCCCAAAGCGTCATTTTCGCCACGGGCCGCCCGGAACAGGTCCTCGATGTTCTTGGTCACTTCCTTCTCCTGCTGCAGGGCCAGGGCCAGCGGCTCGGTGACGGAGGCGAAGTCGTTGCGGACGGCCGGAACGCCGGGGATGGTGAAGGTGATGTCCCGGTCCAGCATGTACTGGACCATCATCATGGCGTGGTTCCGCTCCTCCACGGACTGGCGGTAGAAGTACCTGGCCAGTTGGGGGAGGTCCTGGTTGGCGAACCAGGTGGCCACGGCAATGTACTGCTGCGAGGCAGTGAACTCATTGCCGATCTGGGTGGACAGGAGGGCATTGAAGTTTGATGTGGTCATAGCCCGAGTCTAGGGACGGCCGAGGGACGTGGCCAGTGTGGGAAGGCTTCACTTCTCAGCCGGCCCGCTGCACCAGCAACTGTTCAACACGCTCCGGCGCGTAGAGGCTCTCCTCCACCAGCCTGCACAGTCCAATGGCCGTGGCGGTCCTGCTGTCCGCCGGCACAATCTCCAGGTCCACCAAGGAGGGTTCGAAGGCGTCGTCCAGGATCTGCCGGCGGCAGGCGCCCAGGAAGTCCGGGAGCACTCCGACGAGCCCGCCAATGGCGATGCGCCCCGGGTTCAGCGTGCCCACGGTCGCGGCGAGCGCACGTCCCAGCACCCTTCCGGCTTCCGCGACGGCGGAGCGAACGGCGGGATTGCTGTCACAGGCGTCCACAAGCTGCCGCAGCGTCCCATAGCTGGAGAGCTTCGGATCGGCGAGCAGCGCCCGCCCCGAGGCCACCGCGGCGAGGCAGCCGTCCCTGCCGCAGCGGCAGCGCCGGCCCGCGGCCTCGGGAACGCGGACGTGCCCGATGTCCCCGGCGGCGCCGTGGGCGCCACGCACCAGGGCGCCGCCGACGATGATGCCGGAGCCGACGCCGGTGCTGACTTTGACAGCCACGAGGGATTCCAGCGGCTCCCGGACCTCCCCGACGGCCATCGAGCGGGCGTCATTTTCCAGCAGGACCGGGCAGTCCAGCCTTGACTCCATCACCTCCTGCAGGCGCAGGAGGTCCCAGTGGGCAAGGACAGTCCGCTCCAGCCCCAGCCGGTGGAGCGGGTCCACGGGAGCGGGCAGTCCCACTCCCGCCCCCACGGGCTGCCGCCCGTCGAGCAGCCGGAGGGATTCCTTGATGACCTGGCCGGCCACGTCCTCCTGGGACCGCGTGATGTCGATGGGCAGCCGGGCGGAGGCCACGATTTCGCGGCTCAGGGACATGAGGTGGATCCCCGCGTGGGTGTGGCCGATATCGATGCCGAGGACCAGCTTGTTGCGGTCATCGAAGCGAAGGGCGCGCGGCGGCCTGCCTCTCTGCGCGTGTATTGGGGTGGATTCGTAAACCAGGCCCGCGGCGAAAAGCGCGTCGAGCCGTTCATAGAGGGTGGACCGCGCCATGCCCGTGATGTCCAACAGTTCCGCGCGGCTGTAACCTGCCGCGTTCGAGCGCAGCAGCTGGAGTACATGGCCGGCACTTGTGGCAAGCCCTACCGGAGGTTGGCCCGAGCCCCCGACGAGCGTCCTCTGCTGGGTCATGCTGCTCGCTCCCTCTGAAGTGGACCAGGCTGTCCTGCAGCCGGGGCGTTGACGTGGTCTGGATCACACAATTATGATCGATCATCAGACAAAAATACTATCTGCCCTTTAAGCAGGAGGCTCTCATGTCCGATCTCGCTCACTTCGACGTCAGCCGGCGGACCTTGTTGAAAGGAGGCCTGCTGGCCCTGGCCACAGGCCCCCTCCTCGCGGCCTGCGGCGTGAATACCAGCGGAAGCGGAGGGGCTGGCTCGGTCAACTTCCTCTCCACCCAGTTCTCCCCGGTGGAGGAGCGCCAGAAGTACGAAGCCACGCTCAAGAAGTTCGCCGGGGATATCAAGGTGGCCTACAACCCCGTTGACACCGGCATCTTCAACACCACCCTGAAATCCCAGCTTGCCGCAGGGAAGGTGGAGGTGGGAATTGCAGGAGGCCTGCACGGCGACCTCGTTCCCTTCGCCTCACAGCTGGAGGACCTGAGCTCCCTGATGAAGGACCTGTCCTCGGCAGGATACTCAGACGACCTGAAGGAGCTGTCCAAGCTGGGCACGGACGTTCCCCGGTACATTCCGTGGATCCAGGCGACATATGTGCTGGCGATCAACAAGAAGGCGCTTGAGTGGCTGCCGTCGGGAGCCGACGTCAACAAGCTCACCTACGATCAGTACCTGGCATGGGCGCAGGCCGCCAAGGCGGCGAACGGCCGGCCGGTCTTCGGCATTCCGGCCGGGCCCAAGGGCCTCCACCACCGCTTCTACCAGGGTTTCCTCCTCCCCAGTTTCACTGGCGGACAAATCACCACCTTCCGCAACCCGGATGCCGTCACGGCCTGGACCTATATGCGGGAGCTTTGGGCCAACATGAACCCGGCCTCCGCGAATTACGACTTCATGCAGGAACCGCTCGGCAACGGCGAGGTCCTGGTGGCCTGGGACCATGTGGCCCGCCTTATCACCGCGGTCAAGGACAAGCCCGACGAGTGGCTGATGGTGCCGGCGCCGTCCGGTCCGAAGGGCAAGGGCTACCTGCTGATCGTCGGCGGCATGGCAGTGCCCCAAGGTTCACCCGAGAAGGACAAGGCCTTCGAACTCATCAAGGCCCTGTCCAAGCCCGAGGCGCAGATTGAGACACTGAAATCCAATTCCTTCTTCCCCGTTGTCAAGACGGACGTCGGCGGCGACCTTCCCGGCGGCGTGGCCCTTGAGGCAAAGGCCGTCAAGGCCCAGCAGGAGGCCTCCGATGCGCTGCTCGCACTGCCGCCGGTCGGCCTGGGAGAAAAAGACCCGCAGGTTTCCCAGCTCTTCAAGAACTGCTTCCAGGAAATCTGCCTGAACAACGCCGACGTGAAGGCGACGCTGGACCGGCAGGGTGCGGAACTCGCGAAGATCATGGACAGCCTCAACGTCCCCTGCTGGGCGCCCGATCCCAAACAGACCCCATGTAAGGTCGCCTGATGGCAGCCCCCGACGCTCCGGCGGCCGCCAAGCCCCGGCCTGCAGCGCCGCGGGGCCGGCCGCGCAGGAGCGGAACGTCGGCAGCAATGCTGCTGATTGCCCCGTCCATCATCTTCATGACGCTGCTCTTCGGCTGGCCGATGGTCAGCGGCATCCTTCAGGCGTTCGGCGGCCCCGAAGGCCTTACGACCGCGAACTTCAGCCGGATGGCGCAGGACCCCTACTTCTGGTCCTCCGTGGGCAACACGCTGCTCCTTATCGTGGTGATGATTCCGATCCAATTCGTCCTGGCGCTTTCCATGGCCCTGCTGATCCGGGCAAACCCGCGGGGCTCGTCGGTGTACTTCTACATCTGGGCCATACCCCTGGCCGTCAGCGACCTTGCCGCCGGCCTGGTGTGGTTGACCGTCTTCACGGACCGGGGATACCTCAATTCCGTGCTGGCTTCCGTAGGCCTTGAACCGGTCTCCTGGCTCGCCTACGACAACTACGCCTCGATGTTCATGGCCGTGCTGATCGCCGAGGTCTGGCGGGCCACGTCCCTCGTGTTCGTGATCGTGGTGGCAGGGCTGCAGTCCATCCCCAAGGACTACGAGGAGGCAGCAGGCGTCTTCGGCGCGGGGTTCTGGGACCGGCTCTGGCACGTGACCCTTCCGCTGCTGCGTCCCAGCCTCCAGACGGCCCTGATCCTGAGGACCATCCTCGCGTTCCAGACCTTCGCCGTGGCGCTTGCCCTCACCGGCCAGAACTTTCCGCTGGTGGTCGGTGAAACCTACCGGTGGTATACCGGCCTGCAGGACGCCAACGTGGCCTCGGCCCTGGCCCTGGTGGTCATGGCGGTATCCATGGTGACCGCCGTCGGTTACCTCAAGCTCCTGAGAGACCAATCGGAGGCCGCCCGATGAGCCACGCCACCACCAACAAGACAACGGCTCCGGACTCGCGGCCGCAGCCGGAAGTGGACCGCAGGCCGCTGGCACGGCGGCGCAGGAACCGGGTACTGCTCCAGGTGGGCTGCATCGTCATCACGCTCTTCATGGCGCTCCCCATCTACCTCATCGCGCTGTCCGCCACCTCCAGCAGGGCGGCCCTGCAGACGTTCCCCCTGAGCTTTATTCCGAACAACTTCTCCCTCGAGACCATGCAGACGTTCCTGCAGTCCACGGGCATCCTGCCCGGGCTCATCAACTCCGTCCAGGTGGGCATCTTCACCCTCCTGCTCTCCCTGATCATCGGAGTCCCCGCCGGGTACGCGGTGGCACGTTTCGCCTTCCCCGGCCGGGACCCCTACCAGCTCTTCCTGCTCTTCACCCGTGCGTTGCCCATCGTGGTCCTGTCCGTGCCGCTGGCCCAGTTGTTCCTCCAGACGGGCCTGTATGACAGCGCCCTCGCCGTCGTCCTGCTCCACACCGCACTGGCGCTGCCCACCACCATCCTGATCACGTCCTCGGTATTCCTGGGCGTGCCGCGCGACGTTGAGGAAGCTGCCCGCATCTTCGGCTGCAGCCCCGTGCAGGCCTTCCTCAAGGTGGTCATGCCCATGGCCATCCCCGGCATCGCCGCGGCGTCCATCTTCACCTTCGTCATGTCCTGGAACGAAGTCCTCGGCGCGTCGATCCTCACCCTGAACCAGCGCACCTTGCCGGCCCAGGTCCTCAGTTCCCTCGCCGAGTCGCCGCTGGCCTACCGGTTCGCCGGCGGCTTCCTGCTGGTGATTCCGGCACTGATCTTCATCTTCTTCATGCGCCGCTACCTCACAAACATGTGGGGCTCCACGATCCGCTAGTGCTCTCCAGAGAGGCTGTCCCATGGCTGACATCTCCATCAAGGGTCTCCACAAGACCTACCCCGGCAGCACCGAGCTGGCCACGAACAACGTGTCCCTCGAGGTTGCGGAGGGTGAGTTCATGGTGCTTCTCGGGCCCTCCGGCTGCGGGAAGACCACCCTGCTGCGCATGGTGGCGGGGCTGGACTTCCCGGATGAGGGGAGCATCTCCATCGGCGGCCGGGATGTAACGTACCTGCCCCCGCAGGACAGGAACCTCTCCATGGTGTTCCAGTCCTACGCCGTGTTCCCGCACCGCAAGGTCCGCACCAACATCGGGTTCGGCCTGGTGATGAAGAAGGTGCCCAGGGATGAACTCGAGAAGAAGGTCGCCTGGGCGGCCGACCTGCTCCAGCTCACCCCCTACCTGGACCGCTACCCTGCCCAGCTCTCGGGCGGGCAGCGCCAGCGCGTCGCCGTCGCCAGGGCCATCGTCATGGACGCGGACGTGCTGCTCATGGACGAGCCCCTGTCCAACCTGGACGCCCTCCTGCGGCTCGACTTCCGGGCGGAACTGAAAAAGATCGTCCAGCAGTTGGGTTCCACCACGCTTTACGTGACCCACGACCAGGTGGAAGCGATGAGCCTCTCAGACCGGGTGGCCGTGATGAAGAAAGGGCAGATAGCCCAGCTGGGGCATCCCATCACCGTCTATGAGGAGCCGGCTGACCGCTTCGTCGGGGGATTCATCGGCTCGCCGCCAATGAACTTCCTCGAGGGCCGCGTGACGCAGCAGGGCGCCCTGGAAGTCGCCGGCCAAAGCACCGAGGCGCCTGAATTCCTGGCCCGCTCTGCGGCCCGGTCCGGCGGCCTTCCCGTGATGGTCGGGATCCGCGCGGAAAACATCTACATTGAGCAGCGGGGAGCCCCGGGGACCCTTGGCGCCACCGTGGAAGTGGTGGAACCGCTTGGCCACGCAACGCTGCTGACCGTGGACCTGGGCGGACAGACCATCAAGGTCCAGGTTGCCTCCACCGTACGGGTTTCCCCGGGGGAGAAGGTTGGCCTGAGGTTCGACCAGGCAACTATCCGGTTCTTCGACACGGAAACCCAGCTCGGGCTCACGGCATGAGCCCGGACACGTATCCGATCAGGGACCTCGAGGAGCTCGGGCGCCGTGCCAGGGACGTCCTGGCAGCCAACGACCTCGGCACCATGGTGACGGCTGCACCGAACCTGTATCCGCACATGTGGAGCTGGGACGCCGCGTTCGTCGCCGCCGGACTTTCGACCGTGAGCGTCGAACGGGCCCTCCGGGAGCTCGACTACCTGCTGGCCGCCCAGTGGAAGAGCGGGATGATCCCGCACATCGTCTTCTCGGACGTCCCCGGCTACTTCCCCGACGTCGAGCGGTGGGGGACCCGCGGGGCCTCGCCGGAGGGTGTGCAGTCCAGCGGCATCTGCCAGCCGCCGGTGCATGCCACCATGCTGCGCCGCATCGTGGAAAGGGCGACGGCGGCGGGCGGCGAGGATGCCAGGCTCGCCGATGAATTCACCCGCCGGACGCTGCCGGGATGGATCGACTGGCACGCCTGGCTGCGGAGCGCCCGCGGCGGGGACGGCTCGGGCCTGCTGACCATTTACCACGGCTGGGAGTCCGGGATGGACAACTCCCCCCGCTTCGACGGCCCGTATTCCAGGGTCAAGCCGGGGGAGATGGAGCCGTTCGTCCGCACGGACACGCAGAAGGTCAAGGACCACAGCCAGCGCCCCAGCGACGAGGAGTACAGCCGCTACCTTTGGCTGGTGCAACAGATGGCAGACGTGCGGTTCGACGACGCGCAGTTGCCCCGGGTAATGGCCTTCCAGGTCAAGGACGTCTTCATGTCCGCGATCTACGCCGCGGCCAACGAGGACCTGGCCGTGCTGGCGGAACAGTTCGGGCTGCCGGAGGAGGCGCCCCGGTTGCGGGAATGGGCCCGGGAATTCCGCGACGGCGTCGACGCGACGGTGGATGGCAGGACAGGACTCGCCCGCGACCGGGACGTGCTGACCGGGGAGTGGATCGGACCTCCCACAATGGCCGGATTCGCGCCCCTCATTTCCACCAATGACCAGGCCCTCCTCGACCGGCAACTGGAAGTCTTCGAAGGGCCGGACTGGACGGGCGACCCCCGCCTGGCCTTCCCGCTGCCGGCTTCCACGTCCACCACCTACGAAGGGCTGAAGCCCCGCCAGTACTGGCGCGGACCCGTATGGCCCGTGATGAACTGGTACCTGGCCCACTGCCTGCGGAGGCGCGGCGACGAGAAGCGCTACCGCCAGCTGCGGGAGGCCTCCCTCGCCCAGCTGATGGAGGGCCACTTCGGTGAGTACTACGAACCCTTCACCGGCGAACCGCTGGGCAGCATGGACCAGTCGTGGACAGCCGCCGTGGCGCTGGAATGGCTTGCCGATCCCGGGAACGGTTGATCAGTGGGCGCCGTGCCGGCGCAAGGGCACCCGGTGCGGCTCCTCATCGCAGGTGCAGGCGCGAGGGGCGCAGCCTATGCCCGGCTCGCCGTTGCCACGGGACAGGCCGTCATTGCGGGCCTGGCCGAGCCGCGCCCGCTGCTGCGCAACCGCCTGGCGGCCGAATTGAAAGTGCCGGCGGAAGGCGTATTCGAGGACTGGCAGGCAATGCTCAAGAACCGCCTGCCGGCCGACGGCATCATCATCGCCACGCCTGACCGGGAGCACGGGGGTCCGTTCGCGGCGGCCGCAGCCCACGGCTACCCCATCCTCCTGGAGAAGCCCGTCGCCGTCGACCCCGCCGGTTGCGCAGAACTGGAACGCCTGGGCCGTGAAAGCGGCGCCACCGCGACTGTCTGCCACGTGTTGCGCTACACCCCGCTGACAGCTCTCCTCAGGCAGTTGCTGTTGGGTGGGGCGGTGGGCCGGATCATCTCCGTCCAACACCTGGAGCCCGTGGGCTTCTGGCATTTCGCGCATTCGTACGTCCGCGGAAACTGGCGCCGGGAGGAAGACTCGAGCCCGTTCCTCCTTGCCAAGTGCACGCACGACGTCGACTGGCTGTCCTTCATCATCGGGAGCAGGCCACTGAAGGTGTCGTCCTTCGGAACGCTGGCCCATTTCCGCCCCGAAGGGGCGCCGGAGGGTGCGGCCCGCCGCTGCATCGGCTGCCCCGCCGAGCCCCGCTGCCCCTATTCCGCGCTGAAGATCTATGGTGCGGGCCGCCCCTTGAACGGGGCTAAGGCTGACCCCGCGAGGGCATACTTCGCGGACGTGGTGGATCCGGGCGGCACGCCAGAGTCGCTGCTGCACGCCCTGGCAACCGGCCCCTATGGCCGCTGCGTCTATTTTTCGGACAACGACGTTGTGGACCACCAGGTGGTGAACATTGAATACGAAAACGGCACAACTGCCGCCTTCACGGCCACGGCCTTCACCGCCGTCGGCCCGCGGCGCACCCGGATCTTCGGCAGCCACGGGGAGATAGACGTGGAAGCCGAAGCCATCTCGGTCTTCGATTTCCTGACCGGGACAACCGCTGTCCACCCGGTCCCCGCTGCCACGCCGCGGGTCCAGGGGGAAAAGCACGAGGGCGGCGACCGCGGCCTGGTGCAGGCCTGGGTGGCTGCGCTGGCCACCGGTGACTGGTCGACGGTGGTGTCTGGACTGGAGGAGTCCCTGGTCAGCCACGCAGCCGTTTTCGCCGCAGAGGAGGCCCGCCGGAGCAGCACTGTTGTGCAGGTGGGCTCGTTCAGTCTGAGCCAGTGACCTGGTCGATGGACACGACGGCAAGGAAGCCGCGGCCCAGGATCTCCGGGGACGCGCTGTCCGAGCCCACCACGGCGTCGTAGCGGCCCAGGGCCTCGGGTTCATGGCTTGCGTCCGAGGCTGTGGCCTGGCCCTGCAGCAGGATCCCCAACTGGCCGGCAAACAGCGGGTGGGCACGTTTCTTCGAAATCTCAATGATGGACGTGAAACCCTTGAAGCTGCCGGCCCGGGTAATGACGTTGAGGTTCCTGACATCTCCAGTGGGAAGGGCGCAGGAGGTGGCGGCCCCGCCGGGAAAACGG
The DNA here is from genome assembly GCF_048957775.1 of Pseudarthrobacter sp. CC4. Lineage (NCBI taxonomy): Bacteria > Bacillati > Actinomycetota > Actinomycetes > Micrococcales > Micrococcaceae > Pseudarthrobacter > Pseudarthrobacter sp. CC4. Next base: position 92,302 of record NZ_JARCCZ010000017.1, read on the forward strand.
AACGGACGGTACTTCTCCAGGGGATGCTCAGCGCCGTCCACGGTCAGGAGCAGGAGTTCGCCCTCGACCACCGTCAGTACCCGCTCCATGTCAGGGAACGGCGAGAAGTCCCCGGCTTTGGTGACCTCGGCGATGCTGACCCGCCAGTCCCACCCGGCATCCTGGAGGGAGGCGGCGTCGGGATGGCCGGCGATCTGGCGCGTGACCCCGCCGCCGTTGCGCCAGGGCTGGGGCTTGCGGTCTGCGAAGCGGATGATCTCCATCAGCCCAGCCTAGTTGGCCTGCCTGCCGGTATCGGCAGCTCCCATCCATCCCTGCTACTCTCCTGCGGGGGGACAACACGAAAACAGCCTAAGGAGCCGGGAATGTTCGTCAAAGTGTGTGGCCTCAGCACGCCGGAATCCATCCGCGCTGCCGCGGAGGCAGGCGCCGACGCGGTGGGTTTCGTCCTCACGGCCAGTCCCCGCGTGGTCTCGCCCTCCCAGGCCTCCGCGCTGCTGGCCGAAGTGCCGGCCGGGGTTACGCCCATCGGCGTGTTCCGTGACGAGCCGGTTGCCGACGCCCTCGCCATCGCCCGTGCCGCCGGGCTGGAGTGGATCCAGCTGCACGGCCGGCGCTCGCGCGGGGACGTGGCCACAGTGCACGACGCCGGCATGAAGCTGGTCAGGGCCGTCACCATGGGTGCCGCAGCCGAGGAGCTGGAGGACTGGGGGGAAGACCTGCTCCTGATCGACGCCGCCGTCCCCGGCTCCGGCGAGGCCTGGGACTATGCGTCCGTGGCCGAAATCCCCGTGCTGCAGGAACGTAAATGGCTGCTGGCAGGCGGGCTGGACGCCGCCAATGTTGCGCAGGCCGCCACGGCGGCGCACGCTTGGGGCGTCGATGTTTCCTCCGGTGTTGAGGCGTCCCGCGGCGTCAAGGACCTGGCCAAGGTCAGCGCCTTCGTGCAGGCGGCCAAGGGAGCTGCTGCTTCGGTCTAGCCGCGGATTCAGGGGCCGGTCAGGGCAGGCCCCCATCCCGTTGCCCCGGCCCCCGGGGCACAATGGAGGGATGAAGGCACTGCTCAACATCATCTGGCTGGTTTTCGGCGGTTTCTGGCTCGCGCTGGGTTATTTCTTCGCGGGGGTCATCTGCTGCCTGCTGGTCATCACCATTCCCTGGGGCATCGCGTCGTTCCGGATCGCTGCGTACACGCTCTGGCCCTTCGGCCGGACGGTGGTGGACAAACCCGGCGGTGCGGGCGTGTTCTCGCTGCTGGGCAACGTCATCTGGCTGCTGGTGGCAGGCATCTGGATCGCCATTGGACACGTGGTCACGGCCTTTGCGATGGCAGTGACCATCATTGGCATCCCGCTGGCCATCGCAAACCTGAAGCTCATCCCGGTGTCCCTGATGCCGCTGGGCAAGCAGATTGTGCCCACCACCCAGCCCTTCGTGTCCTCCTACCGCTAGGACGCCAGGGCGGAACGGCGCGGAACACAGGCAACGTCAGCGGGGGCTGAACGCCCCGTCCGCCATGATGGCCACGGCGTCGCTGTCGTCCAGTTCCGCGGCGATATCGACGTCGGCACCGTAGCCCGCCCCGGTCAGCTCACGGCCGCTCGAGCAGCCACGCAGCATCTCCCGGAGCCGGGGCTCGGCGGCTTCAAAGACGGCCATCGCAGCCACAGCCTCCGGCGAGTATCCGTGCCTGCCGTCTTCGGCCTCGTAGCCGCCTTTGCCCGCAGCCACCAGGCCCGCGATGAATGCCCCCGCCCCGATCTGGTCCTCCACGGCCGGCCGGAGGGTGCCGTCCGGCCAGCGTTCGCCGGCCGCAACCACTGCGATCACTGCATCTTCCGGGAGGTTGGCCGCCACCCAGTCCGCGGTGGCTGCGGCATTCCGGAGGCACACGGTGGCCAGCAACGGAACTGTGCGCGCCAGTTCGTGGCAGAGCGCGGAACCGTTGGGGGACGGCAGGACCACCCGCTCCAGGGAACCGGCAGCCCTAAGGCTTGCGGGGGAGAGGCTGAGCCCGCCCCCGTCCCTGGGCCCGGCCAGCAGGGCTCGGTGGCGGGCAGCGAAATCCTCCGCGCCGGTGTCCTTCCAGGGAAAAGGAAGGACCGCGGCGCCCCGGTCCAGGGCGACGCTTACGCAGGTGCTGAAGGAGAGGACGTCAACCACCACGGCAAGGTCCGCGCCGGACGTTACGGTGCTCCCGCCGTCGAGCCCCCACTCCACCCGGACCGCGTAGGGCAGTTGCCGGTGCGCGGCACTTGCAGTGAACGTGTGGCGGGAATTCGAGGTGGGTGCGTTCACGCCAGTTCGCCCTTCAAATTGCGGTGCGCGGCAGCCAGCCACAGCTCCCTTGCCCTGCCGCTGTGGAACAGCGGCTCCAGTTCCAGCAGATGGCGCACGACGGCGGCGCGCCCGGCCGCGAAGTCGGCGTCGCCGATGTGCGCGTAATCCTTGCGGACGGCAGCAACGTACCTGGCGTATTCCTCCGGGTCCCCGCCCAGGACGGACAGGTCGGCATCGCACAGGAGGGCGCCGTCGCGGTCCCCCTCTTCCGGGCAGTGGTCGGATGTCAGCCTGACAAGCCGTGCCACCTCGGCCGCCTCCGCTTCCGGAAGGCCGGCGCCGTGCAGGCGCTCCTCGGCGAGGCGCGCGGACTCCTCCTCATCCTGGCCGGCTATGCCGCGGTAGACGGCGTCGTGGAACCAGGCCGCCAGCAGGACTGTCCGCGGCGGGTCGTCGGGATCGGTGAGAAGGTCGAGGGCTTCGAGTACCGCCAGCAGGTGCGTGCAGCCGTGATAGTGGCGGTGGTCCTCGCTCCACCGGTCCAGGAGGTCCAGGAAGAGGGCGTCATGGCCGGGCATGATCGAGTTCCAGCGGTTCAGCAGCGGCACCTTGAGCGATTTGTTCCGTTGCCGGGCAGGAATGCGCAGGCCGCTGGCAATGAGCCTGCGGACCAGGATCCGTCCTTCCACGGGAACGGCGCCGGCCGCCACGAGGTCATCGAAGCGGCGCTCCGGAACGTCGTAGTGGTCCCCGTCAAAGGCCCGTTCGGGGACACCCGCCGCAGCCGCAAACGCGTGCAGTTCCGCCAGAGATTCGTCGGAAATGAGGTGCGAGAAGTGCGTTCCGTGCGCAGGCCAGAGGGGCGGGTCGATGTAGAGGACCATGGGGGAAGTCTAGTGCTGCGCAGCTGCGCGAGCCGGTTGCTCCTTCCAGGAGGGCGAAATCCTGAAATGCGGCGCCGAGGAGCTCTTGAATCCGCAAATGCGTATTAGAGTGGGGCTATGCCTACTATCCGCGTTTCGGAGGCCGCCCGTTTCCTGGGCGTCAGTGACGATACCGTCCGGCGATGGACCGAGAACGGGAGCCTGACGCCGCGGAAGGACGACGCCGGCCGGCTCGCCGTGGACGGCCTGGAACTGGCGCGGCACGCACAGAAGCTGGCGCAGCTTCCGGCCGATCCGCACCGCACGGGCAGTTCGGCCCGCAACCGCTTCGTGGGCCTCGTCACCGGCATCAAGGCGGACAGTGTGATGGCCCAGGTGGAGCTGCAGTGCGGGCCCTTCCGCGTGGTGTCCCTGATGAGCAGCGAGGCCGTCAAGGAACTGGGACTGGAACTCGGCTCCGTGGCCACCGCCGTGGTCAAGGCCACCACGGTCATCATCGAAACGCCGCAGGGAAAGGGAGCCGCGTGACGCCGGTTCGGCGGGCCGGAGCCCTGCTGGCGGGAATCCTGCTGGCGGCCCTGCTCGCCGGTTGTGCCGGCACCGGTGCTGCCGGCGACGGCGGCAACGCCGCCCAGGGAACCAGCCGGGAAACACTGACCGTTTTCGCCGCTGCTTCCCTTAAAGCCAGTTTTACCGAGCTCGCGGCACGGTTCGAAAAGGAGAACCCCGGAACCGGCGTCACCCTCAGCTTTGCCGGTTCGTCGGACCTGTCCACCCAGATCAGCCAGGGCGCTCCCGCGGACGTGTTCGCCTCGGCGGACACCAGCAACATGGCCAGGCTGCAGGACGCCGGCCTGGTGGACGGCCAACCGCGGGACTTTGCCACCAATACCCTGGCCATCGCCGTCCCGGCAGGGAACCCGGCAGGAATTGGATCCTTCGCCGACTTGGCCAGGAGCGGAACGAAGCTTGTGATGTGCGCCCGCCAGGTGCCCTGCGGGGCCGCCGCGGCCGCCGTCGAACAGCAGACGGGGACGGACCTCAGTCCGGTCAGCGAGGAAAACTCCGTGGCCGATGTCCTGGGCAAAGTCAGCTCGGGAGAGGCTGACGCCGGACTCGTCTACGTCACCGACGTCCGGGCGGCCCGCGGCAAAGTGGACAGCGTTCCCTTTCCCGAGTCGGCCGCAGCGGTGAACACCTACCCCATCGCAACGCTTGCCGGCAGCCGCAACAAGACCGCTGCCGCAAAGTTCCTGGGGCTTGTGGCAGGCCCCGAAGGCAGGGAAGTCCTCGCAGCCGCCGGGTTTGGGCCGGCAGCGGGCAGCAGATGATGGGCAGCACGTGACCGGCAGGCAGTCCAGCCGGCAGCCGTCCGGCCGGCAGCAGGCCAACCGGCGGCAAAGGGGAGGCGGGCGCCAGGCGTATACGGGCATCCCCCGCTGGCTGTACGCGCTGGCAGTCCTGGCAGCCACGGTGGTGGTCCTGCCGCTGGCGGCCATCGTGGCGCGCGTCAACTGGGCCAACTTCGTTCCGCTGGTCACCTCCGAGTCCGCCCTTGCGGCGCTGGGCCTGAGCCTGCGGACCTCGGCGGCCAGCACTGCCCTGTGCGTCGTGCTCGGCGTGCCGCTGGCGGTGGTCCTTGCCCGTGGCGCGCTCCCGCTGCTGGGGCTCCTGCGCGCGCTGGTGCTGCTCCCGCTGGTCCTGCCGCCCGTGGTGGGCGGCATTGCCCTCCTGTACACCTTCGGCCGGCAGGGCCTCCTGGGCGGCGCGATTGAGGTGCTGGGGCTGCAGATCGCGTTTTCCACCACGGCCGTGGTCCTGGCCCAGACCTTCGTGGCCCTGCCGTTCCTGGTGGTCAGCCTGGAAGGCGCGCTGCGCACCGGCGGACACAGGTACGAGGCGGTGGCAGCGACGCTCGGTGCATCGCCCGGGACCGTTTTCCGCCGCGTCACGCTGCCGCTCGTCCTGCCCGGCCTGGCCTCCGGCGCGGTCCTTGCCTTCGCCAGGAGCCTGGGCGAATTCGGTGCCACCCTCACGTTCGCCGGCAGCCTCCAGGGGGTTACCCGGACGCTGCCGCTGGAGATCTACCTGCAGCGGGAGACGGACCCCGACGCCGCCGTCGCGCTTTCCCTGGTGCTGGTGGCCGTGGCAGTCGCAGTGGTGGCACTTGCGTACCGGCGCCCGGCGGGCAGGACGCCCGCCCTCCGGTTGTCCGGAGAGCGGACGACGCCGGCTCCCGCGGCGGGCGGGGATGTTCCGTGACGTTCTCGTTCCAGGCAGCCGTGGCGGAGCGCGGTTTCGACGTCGCCTTCTCCGTGGGGCCCGCTGAAACCGTGGCAGTGATGGGACCTAACGGTGCCGGCAAGTCGACGCTGTTCTCCGTCATTGCGGGGCTGCTGCGGCCGGACAGCGGACGGGCCGAGCTGAACGGCCGGACCTTGTTCCATGTGGGGGACGGACGGAACCAGTGGACCCCGCCCCACCGCCGGGGGACGGCGCTGCTGGCGCAGGAACCGCTGCTTTTCCCGCATCTCAACGCCGCGGACAACGTGGCCTTCGGTCCACGCAGCGCGGGTGCGCCCAGGCCCGTGGCCAGGGCCAGGGCGTTGCAGTGGCTGGCACAGGTGGAAGCTGAAGGCCTTGCTGCACGCCGTCCGGGGGAGCTTTCGGGCGGGCAGGCCCAGCGCGTTGCCGTGGCCCGGGCGCTCGCCGCGGATCCCGGCCTCCTCCTCCTCGATGAACCGATGGCCGCGCTGGACATCCACTCGGCCCCGCTACTGCGGCGGCTGCTCAAACATGTCCTCGCGGACCGGCCGGCCCTCATCATCACCCACGATGTCCTGGACGCGCTGATGCTGGCGGACCGGGTGGTGATCCTTGAAAACGGGGGCATCGCAGAGGAGGGCCCCACACGGCAGGTGCTGCAACGGCCCCGGAGCGCCTTCGCGGCCGGGCTGGCAGGGCTCAACTTTGTTCCCGGGACGCTCGCCGGTGACGGCATCCTGACCAGCCGGGGCCGGCACATAGCCGGACACAGCGAGGACCCCATCCCCCCGGGACAGGCAGCTGTGGCCGTGTTCCCGCCGTCGTCCGTTTCGGTGTTCCTCACCGATGCCCACGGAAGCCCGCGGAATTCCTTCGAGGTGGCCGTCACCGATCTTGAACCGCATGGCGACTTCATCCGGGTCAGGGCGGGAAGCCTCGCGGCGGACATCACTCCCGCGGCCTCGGCGGACCTCGGCCTGGTTCCCGGCTTGCCGGTGCACTTCGTGGTGAAGGCGACAGCGGTTTCGGTCTACCCGTTGTAGGAGGAGACTGTGCGCCGCCCTTACATGCCGGGCAGGTCCAGGGTTTCGTAGACCTGGATGCTGGCCCCGGGCATCATCAGGTGGGGGTGGCCGTCCAGCAGCGCCTGGGCACCGGCAAGATCGTCGGCCTGGATGATCCCGTAACCTGCCACCCCCGCAGGGGCTTCAGCGGCCCCTGTTGCGGTGATTTCCGTTCCGGCACCCAGCGGACTCCCCATGTCCACGATGCCGTCACCGGCGCGCCCGGCCCATTCCATCCAGGCTTTCATGCCCTCCTGCGCGGCTTCCGGCGAGCTTTCCGCCATCTGCGCCTGGGCTGACTGCTGTGCGACGTAAAGAACCACGAACTTTTTCACGGATTGTCCCCTCTTGACTGCCCCGGCGGCACGCTGCCCCCGGCCACAGGCCGATAGTAGAGTGCGCGGCGGCGGATGTGAACAGCAGCGATGGAGGCAGATAGGGTCGATTGCCCCTTCCGCCGCGGCCCTTGAGCTGTTTCGCTGTAGGCAAACAGTCCCGGAAATGGATCCCCAAAGGAAAGTTGAGCGTAGTACACTCAACTTAGGAAAACTGCCCCCGGAAGGAGCTCTCTTTGGACGTCAAATTCACCACCAAGAGCCAGGAGGCTCTGTCGGCTGCGGCCATGAACGCCTCCACGGCCGGAAACCCCCAGGTGGAGCCCGCGCACCTGCTCAAGGCCCTGATGGACCAGCGCGAAGGAGTCGCCGTGGCTCTGCTGCGCGCCACCGGCGCCGATCCGGACTCGGTCAGCGTCCAGGCAAGCAGCGCCATCAAGGCCCTGCCGGCCACCTCCGGCGGCTCCAGCCAGCAGGCCCAGCTCTCCCGGCCCGCCCTGCAGGCCATCCAGAACGCCAAGAACGAAGCCGACCGGCTGGGCGATACGTTCGTCTCCACCGAGGTGCTCCTGCTCGGGCTCTCCGCGGGCAATGATGCCGCGGCCCGCCTGCTGCGCGACGCCGGCGCCTCCCATGAGGCGCTGCTCGCCGCCCTGCCGGGTGTCCGCGGCGACCGCAAGGTGGACAGTCCGGACCCGGAAAACACCTTCCAGGCGCTTGAGAAGTACGGCACGGACCTTACCGGAATGGCCCGGGCCGGCAAGCTGGACCCTGTGATTGGCCGGGATTCCGAAATTCGGCGGGTCATCCAGGTCCTGTCCCGGCGGACCAAGAACAATCCGGTGCTCATCGGCGAACCGGGAGTGGGCAAGACCGCCGTGGTGGAAGGGCTGGCGCAGCGGATGGTGGCGGGCGACGTGCCCGAAAGCCTGCGCGGCAAGACCCTCATCTCCCTGGACCTGGGCTCCATGGTGGCGGGCGCCAAGTACCGCGGGGAGTTCGAGGAGCGGCTGAAGGCGGTCCTTGAAGAGATCAAGGGCTCCGAGGGCCAGGTCGTGACCTTCATCGACGAAATCCACACGGTCGTGGGGGCGGGGGCCACCGGTGATTCCTCGATGGACGCCGGCAACATGCTCAAGCCCATGCTGGCCCGCGGCGAGCTGCGGCTGATCGGCGCGACCACCCTGGACGAGTACCGCGAAAACATCGAGAAGGACGCCGCCCTTGAGCGCCGCTTCCAGCAGGTGTACGTCGGCGAACCCAGCGTGGAGGACACCATCGGCATCCTCCGCGGCCTCAAGGAGCGCTACGAGGCCCACCACAAGGTGTCCATCGCCGACTCCGCCCTCGTGGCGGCAGCCACGCTGTCGAACCGGTACATTTCGGGGCGCCAGCTGCCGGACAAGGCCATCGACCTGGTGGACGAGTCCGCGTCCCGCCTCCGGATGGAGATCGATTCCGCCCCGGAGGAGATAGACAAGCTGCGGCGCCAGGTGGACCGGCTCACCATGGAGGAGCTGGCCCTGACCGGGGAATCGGACCCGGCCTCGGTGGAGCGGCTGGCGGCGCTCCGCGCCGACAAGGCTGACAAGGAAGAGGAACTCTCCGCCCTCAACGCCCGGTGGGAGGCTGAAAAGGCAGGACTCAACCGGGTGGGCGACCTGAAAGCCAAACTCGACGAGCTGCGCTCGGCCGCGGACAAGGCCCAGCGCGAGGGTGACCTGGAGACTGCTTCACGGATTCTCTACGGGGAAATCCCGGCGCTCGAACGCGAGCTGACCGCTGCTGCGGAAGCGGAAGCGGCCGTGGTGGACAAGCCAGCCCAGATGGTGGCCGAGGAAGTGACAGCTGAGGACATCGCGGAGGTCATCTCCGCCTGGACCGGCATTCCCGCCGGCCGCATGCTGCAGGGCGAGAGCCAGAAGCTGCTGCACATGGAGGCCGAGCTCGGGAAGCGGCTCATCGGCCAGTCGAAGGCCGTCGCGGCAGTCTCCGACGCCGTTCGGCGCGCGCGTGCCGGAATCAGCGATCCCAACCGCCCCACGGGTTCGTTCCTTTTCCTGGGACCCACCGGCGTGGGCAAGACCGAGCTGGCCAAGGCGCTGGCTGATTTCCTCTTCGACGACGAACGCGCCATGGTGCGGATCGACATGTCCGAGTACGGCGAGAAGCATTCCGTGGCCCGCCTTGTGGGGGCGCCTCCGGGATACGTGGGCTACGAGGAAGGCGGGCAGCTGACCGAGGCCGTCCGCCGTCGTCCCTACTCAGTGGTGCTGCTGGACGAAGTGGAGAAGGCGCACCCGGAGGTGTTCGACATCCTCCTGCAGGTGCTCGACGACGGCCGCCTCACCGACGGGCAGGGCCGCACGGTGGACTTCCGCAATGTGATCCTGGTGCTGACCTCCAACCTGGGCAGCCAGTTCCTGGTGGACCAGTCCCTGGACGCCGAAGCCAAGCGGAACGCCGTCATGGCCACCGTCAACGCATCCTTCAAGCCCGAGTTCCTGAACCGGCTGGACGAGGTTGTGCTGTTCGATGCCCTGACCGTGGAGGAGCTGGCGCGCATCGTGGAGCTGCATGTGGACGAACTCGGACGCCGGCTCCATGAGCGCCGCCTGACCCTCGAAGTCACTGATGGTGCCCGGGCCTGGCTCGCCATCTCCGGGTTCGACCCCGCCTACGGCGCCCGGCCGCTCCGCCGCCTGGTGCAGCGGGAAATCGGCGACAGGCTGGCGAAAGCCATCCTGGCCGGTGAGATCAGCGACGGCGATACGGTGCTGGTGGACACGGCGGCGGACCTTGAGGAACTCACTGCGGCCGGAACGGGCCTCCCGTCCGCGCCGTTGGGCGGCAGCGGCCTGTCCGTCCGGCGCAAGGACTGAGGCCCGCGGGGGCAAAACGCAGGCGTGCTGCCCGGGCGGTTTGGCCGCTAGGGCAGCACGCTTGCGTTGATCACATTGCCGCCCGGGGCAGTCACATAGCAGTCGACCCTGCGGTCGCCGGATTCCCAGCTGGTGGTGCTGGGGAAGCTGCGCTCGAAGTTCAAGTCGTAGTCGTTGGCGGCCGGGCCCAGCCTTGCTGCCTGGCACGCTTCCAGGGCCTTGGCCTTCAGTGCCTCGGCGCCGGGATAGGAGCCGCGCTCCGGGTAGCGGAACAATGCCACGAGCTGGGCTGAGTGCCCGGTATCGCAGGGCACCACGGTGGAGGACAGCGACTCGGGGTCGAAGTCCTTGAAGCAGTCGCCCAGCGCATAGTCGGCGGGCTGGACCCCCTCGCGCGGCAGCGGCTGCGGCGTTGCGGGTGGCGTGACCGTGGTTTCCGGCACCCCCGGAACCTGGCCCCGGGAAGTGCTGCTCTCCGGGTTGGAGTTCAGCCACAGGGCAAGCCACACCAGTGAGCCGATAACGGCCAGCAGGACGGCCACAAAGAACGCTATCCACAGGGTCCGCGGCCTCACCCGCCTGGACCTCGGCGCCGCACCGTCCTGCGGTTGCATGTGCGGGTGCAGGACCGGGCGGGCAGCAGGGGCAGGCACGCGGGGCAGCCCGGCCGTGGGCGGCGAGGAGGGCTTCGGCGGGACGTCCTGGTGGTTCACGGGGATGGATCCTCCTGCGTTCTCTCCGCGGCGGGCAGCCGGTCTGCGGCCTGTATCAGCAGTTGTCCAAGTGACTCTACCGAAGAAAAAAGCCGGAAACCTGCGGCTCGGGGCCGTGAATGGTAACGCAAACCACCTGCGGGGGCCGTTCGTGGCAAGCGGGGGCAGTCGAAAGCATGTAATCTAGGTGTACGACAAATTGACCAAACATTCCGGGGCCTCACCGATAGCCAAGGTGACCACCTCCGGTCCAAGTACAAAAGGGGGTCACGCCATGGGGCGCGGCCGTCAAAAGGCAAAAGCTACCAAGCAGGCTCGGGATATCAAGTACTACTCCCCGAACACTGACTACTCGGCACTTCAGCGTGAGCTGACGGGCCCAAGCAGTCGTGCCACGAGCCATTACGCGAATGAGCCGGTTGAACCGGACTATTCGGCTTATGTGGATAAGTACGCGGATGATTTGGAAGAAGACGACGACGAGGTAGACACCCGTCGGATCGGCTAGTTGTCGCAAGGTGCTGTTGCCGTTACCGGGCAGCCCTGTGACGCCGCAGCACTAACGGATCAGCTATGGATCCTGGTCCCAGGACCAGTGCGGCGCTTCTTTTTCGGCCCTTTGGAACCTGGTGTCCCAAGGTGCCGACTTCAGTTATTGGGCCCGCTGCCCGCACCTCAACGGTGCAGGCGGCGGGCTTTCTGCTGCCCTCCGCCAGCCAGTCCCACTGCCACTACGGACGCCAGGACCAGTGCGGAGGCGGGTGCCAGGACTGCCCACGGGGCACGCTCAACATAGCCCATGCCCTCGGCCAGGATGAGTCCCCACTCCGGCGAGGGCTGCTGCGGGCCCAGCCCCAGGAACCCGAGAGCCGCCAGCGCGAGTGCCGTTCCGGGCAGTCGGAGCATCGCATGGCGCAGGAGCGGGGCGGCCACCGCCGGGAGGATGTAGCGGAGCATGATGCGTGCCTTGCCCACCCCGAGGACGGGAAGGATGCGCACATACGGCTGCGCCCTTGCTTCCTGGGCCAAAGCCGCAGTGTGCGCCGCCAGGGGCGCCCAGCTCACGGCGGCCACGGCGAGGGCCGCGCCGTGTGCCGAAGGGCCGGTGAGCGCAGCAACAACAAGGCCGGCCAGGATGGGCGGGGCCGCGTTCGTTACCTCCAGGGGTCCCGTGGCGGCAAGAGGAAAGAGTCCGACGGCGATTCCCACAGCCAGGCAGGCAAGCACCACTGCCAGCGCTGTCCCCAGCGTTCCCACGGCCCCGTGCCCCACCCGTGCCAGCAGGTCCCGGCCGCTGGCGTCGGCGCCGAAGGGGAGTGTCCAGGCGGGCGGCGCCAGCCTGGCATGCCCCGAGGCGAGGGGGTCGCGCAGCAGCCCGGCCCCGGCAACCAGGAGCAGGGCCAGGCCGGCCACTGCCGGCGCGGCCAGATGCCGGCGGTTCGCTGACCGCGGGGGCTCGGGAAGCGGAAGCGTTCCGAAGCGGACCGCGGGCCCGATCAGCAGGTGCCGCACCGCCGTCGTCAGCGTTCCCACCAGCAGGGCGAACCCCATCAGTGCCAGCATGCCGGCCTGCAGGGTGGGGACGTCCTGCGCGCTGGCCGCGCCCAGCAGCGCCCGGCCGAGCCCTGGAATGGCGAATACCTTTTCCACTGCCACTGCACCGCCGGTCAGCCCCACCAGGACCAGGCCGGCCTGCGGGAGCACGGCGGGAAGCGCCCGGCGGAGCACCGCTGCGGCCAGCAGCGCAGGCCCGGCCCCGGCCATCCGCCACGTGGCCACCCACTGTTCGGCAAACGCTGCCCGTACGGCGTCGGAGACCAGCAGCCCGATCAGACCGCCGGCCGGGATTCCGAGCGAAAGGGCGGGCAGGACCGCATGCTCCGGGCCCTGCCAGCCGAAGGGCGGAAACCACCGCAGCCAGATGGCACCCGCCACCAGCAGCACGGCGGCCAGCAGGAACTCGGGCAGGGATGTCAGCGCAGCGGACAGGGCGCCTGACGCCGGCCTGCGCCGCCCCCGCAGCCCGTCCACTACCGCCGGCGTGCAGGCCAGCAGCGCCACGAGTGCCGCGGACGCGGTGGCGAACGCCATCAGGGTCACCGAGACGCCCAGCGCCGCCGCGATGCCGGGTCCCACGGGTGTGCTGCTGATCCAGGACGTGCCCAGGTCGCCGGCCAAGATCCCCTGTACCCAGGACAGGAGCATGGCCGCCGGGCCCTGCTCCAGGCCGAGCTCGGCGCGGATTGCGGCGAGTGCCTCGGGCGTGGGCTCCCGGTCCGCGTACCTGGCCCGCAGGACGGTGTATTCGGCGCCGCGGCCCGAGAGCCAGGGCATCATCCCGATCAGCACCACCAGGGCAAGCAGGGCGAGGACCCGGGACACGGTGACTTTGACTGCAGCGGACATCCCGGACCTCACTGCGCGCCGCCCGTGATCCCGGTCCGGCTGGTAATCAGGGCCCGTTCCCGCGGATCCCGCTCCACCCCGGCCACCCGTGCCGATTCACCCTGGATGACGCGTTCGTGGAGCAGCGGGATGGCGGCGTCCCGGGCAAGGATGAGGCTTTCGGCGGCGGCAATGGCGGCGCGGCGGTCCGGACCGGCAGGCATGCCCGCGGCCGTGGCCAGGGCTGCGTCTACCCGGGGGTCGCAGAACTGGGAGATGTTGAAGGATCCGGTGCAGGAGAAATCGCTGTAAAGGTAGGCAACCGGGTCGCCCGAATCCAGCACTGTGGCACGCGAGAGGATGAAGGCATCGAACTTCCCTGCCAGCGCGTCAGCCTCGATGTGCTGGTACTCCCGGACATCCTGCTCCACGGAAAATCCTGCGGCTTCCAGCTGCTGCTCAAGCTGGACGGCGACCTCGGGCAGCTCGGCGCGGTCCGTGAAGGTGCCGAGCCGGATGGCGGTCCCCCTGACCGCGGTGGCGGCCGCCCGGGTGGCCAGGGCTGCTGCGTACTCATCGCTTTCCCGCTGCCCGGCTGCCCACGGGAGTGCCGGGCCCAGCAACCCGGCGGCTTTGTCTGCCCGCCCTTCATAGACCCGGTCCACGATGGTGCCGGCGTCAATTGCGGCGCGGGCTGCGGCGCGGACGGCCGGGTCCGCGAAGGGGCCCGACGCCGTGTTGAGGTACAGCGTGTTGGTCCGCGGCATGGGCACCTCGTGCACCAGCCCGGGTTCGATCCGGGCCACCTGGCCCACAGGGATGGCTTCCACAACATCCGCGTCGCCGGTCCGGAGGGCTGCTGCCCGGGCGGTGCCGTCCGGGACGAACTGGACGTCCACGCCGTCGGCCTCCGCCTGCGCGCCCCAGTACGCGTCGAAGCGGTCCAGCCGGGCCGAGGATGTGCCCTCCACCGAAACCAGCCGGTAGGGCCCGGTGCCCGCGTTCACGGGACTGACCACACCGCCGTCCTTATATGCCGAGGCCGCGAGGATGGCCAGTTGCGGGCTTGACAGCCGCTGGGGCAGGAGCGGATCCGGTGCCGCCGTCGTAATGATGACCGCGTTTGAGCCCTCCGCCCGGGCGGTGAGTTCCACGCCGTCCAGGATCCTGGGCTTGGGGCTGCCCTGCGCCGCGGCAGTCAGCGAGGCAGCGACTTCCACCGGGGTCATGGCGGTTCCATCGTGGAACTCCACGCTGTCCCGCAGGACAAAACGCCAGGAGGTCCGGTCCAGCTGCTGCCACTCCGTTGCCAGGGCAGGTTGCGCCTCGCCCAGCCTGTCCAGTTCCACCAGGGTCTCCGCTGTCTTCCAGCGTGAAAGCTTGAAGGCGTCATCGCTGAGGGGCGACAGTCCCGAACGCGGCGGCTGGAGCATCGCCAGTTTGATGCGGCGCTCGCCGTTTCCGCGGCCTGCTGCATGCCCGCCGCCGGCGAAGCATCCGGTGAGGCTGACCGTGAGGAGGACGGCGGTAAGCGTCATGAGGTGGGTTTCCAGTCGCATTATGGGCACGTTGATACCTGTTTCGATGAGTCGTGGAGGGAACTGGCCGGGGCTGGGCCCGTGTTAGGTGCCAGGGGTTGAGCGTGTGGGTGGCAGGAGCCCGGGAAGTCCGACGGCGGGAATCACCGTGAGTGCCGCCATTACCGCCCAGGGCAAGGCGGCGGCGGCGCCCGGGTGGGTGGCCGCTGAGTAGAGCGGCCCCAGGACGAGGTTGCCCAGCAGGACAGCGCACCCGCCCATGCTCGCCAGGAATCCGTAATAGATGCCGGAGCGGCGGCCGCGGGCGAAGTCGAGGACCAGCGGCATGGCCACCGGACCGGCGCACATGTGCCCAAGGCAGAGCCCCGCCACCAGCAGCAGTGCCGGCAGGAGCTGCAGTGTGCCGGCGGCAGGGGACTGGGCCAGCAGGGCCATTCCGGCGAAGGCCCGGCCCTTGAGGGTGAAGCCGGTGGTGAGCGCGCGTCCCGGACCCATCCGGACGCTCAACCGGGAGATGGGCAGCTGCAGCGCAATGGTCAGGACCGAGGCGGCGGCGAACAGGCCGGCCAGCGCGCCGGCTCCCGCCCCGGTCCTGGCCAGTTCGACGGGGAGGCCGAAATACAGCTGGTTGTAGGCCAGGAGGCTGACGCTGTACAGGGCCGCGAAAGCCACAAAGCGCCTCTCCCGCAGCATCCCGGTGATTCCATCTGCGCGCGGGACGGCTTCCCGCAGGGGGACCGCGGCCCTGAGCATGTCCGGCGCCGGTCGTGAATCTTCAGCGGGCATGCTGCGCCACAGGACCATGGTCATTACGGCAAACACCGCCGCCCCCGCCAGCGCTGCCCAGCTGAAGGAAATGCCCAGCAGCAGGGCCCCCAGCAGGGGCCCGGCCACCGCTCCGATTTCTCCGCAGATGGCGAGGAGCGCAAAAAGTCCCGCCGCCTTCCCGCCGGTGTTCCGTCGTCGTTCTTCCGCCTTCCCCAGCAGGGACTCCAGCGCCGGCGAGAACAGCGCGCCGCCCATCCCGGTGAGGACTGCCCCCAGGAGGAACAGCGCAAAGCTGCCGGCCATGGCCAGGGTGAGGTAGCCGGAAATGCGCACGAGGCAGCCCGCCAGCATGGCCCGCCGCGGGCCCCACCTGTCCGTGACCATTCCGCCCACCAGGAAAAGCCCCTGCTGGCAGAAGACCCTGGCGCCGAGGACCACTCCCACGGCCGTGGCGGTCATGCCGAAGTCCCGGGTCAAAACCAGGGCCAGGAACGGCACCACGGCGTAGAAGCCGATATTAAAAACAAGCTGGCTTGCCAGGAGCAGGCCGGGGGACGGGCGAGGCGCTGTGTCCGTCGGCACCGCAGTCCCAAGTGCCGTCACAGGACACCGGCCGGGGCATGGCAGGGGAACTGCAGGGTTGATGAAGCGCGCACCAGTGCAGCGGCTTCGGGGCTGCCTGGGTTTTCCAGCACCTGGTGCGTGGGAGCGTGCTCCACGATGCGGCCCTGCGAAAGGACGGCGGTGGTGGCGCACAACCTGGCAGCAGTGCCGAGGTCATGGGTGACCAGGAGCAGGCCCAGGCCTTCCTCGCGGACCAGCCGGCCCAACAGCGACAGGACGTTATCCCGCAGGGGGAGATCCAGGCCGCTGACGGGTTCATCGGCCAGCAGGTAGGCCGGCCGCACTGCCATGGCCCGGGCAATGGCCACCCTCTGGTTCTGGCCGCCGGACAACTCGCCGGGGCGGCTCTCCATTAGGCCGGCAGGGAGCTCGACCCGTTCCAGTGCGTCGGCCACGAGGCTCCGGTGGTTCCCTTCCACCCTTAGCTGCCTTAGTGGTTCCCGCAGCAGCTGCGCAACAGACATCCGGGGGTCGAGGCTACCGGCCGGGTTCTGCGGGATGTACTGCACCGTCTGCCGGTACCAGCGCAGGGACCGGACAGGTCCGGGCCTGACCGCACGGGCACCGAGGGTGACCGTGCCGGCGTCGGGCTTTGCCAGGGCCAGCAGGATCCGCACCAGGGTGGACTTCCCGGAACCGGAGCTCCCCACCAGGGCCGTGCTGGTGCCCGGTGAAAGGTGCAGGCTGATGTTGTGGAGTGTCCCTGCCGGCCTTTTCCTGCGGAAGCCGGGCCTGGGGTAGGTGAAGGAAATGTTGTCGGCAGTGAGCGGCCCCATCATGCTGCGGCCGCCGTTACCAGGCGGCGCGTGTAGGGGTGTTGCGGGTCTTGGAGCAACTCGGCCATGGGTGCCTGCTCCACGATGCGGCCGGCTTCCATCACGATGGCGCGCGTGCAGAGCGCGGCGGCCGCGGTGAGGTCGTGGGTAATGAAGAGCAGGCTGCGGCCGTCGGCTCCCCAGCCGCGAAGGGTTTCAAGTACTTTCAGTTGCGTGACGGCGTCGAGGGCGGTGGTGGGTTCGTCCGCCACCAGGACGGGACTGCCGCAGGCCAGGGCGAGGGCGATGCAGACGCGCTGCAGTTGTCCGCCGGAGAGCTGGCCGGTATAGCACGGAAGGATCCGGGCGGGATCCCCTATGCCTGCCTGTGACAACAGGCGGGCCGCTTCCGTCCTTGCTTCTGCCCGGGTGGACCCTGCGGCGAGCAGCGGAATGGCGAGCTGCCTGCCGACCGGAACGAGGGGGTTGAGGGCCGTCGCCGGGTCCTGGCTGATGAAGGCTGCCCTGGTTGGCCCTGGCGTCCCCGGCGCAAAAGTGATCGTCCCGGTGGCGGTGATCCCGTCCGGAAGCGAGCCGGCCAGCGCCGATGCCGTGAGGGACTTGCCCGATCCCGAGGCTCCCAGCAGGGCGACGCATTCACCGGCCTCTACTGAAAAGGTCAGGGGATGCACCAATCTCCGCGTGCCGAGCGAGAGGGCAAGATCTGTCACGGACAGGGCTGGTGCAGGCATGTATGCGTCATTTCATGGCAGGACTTTCAAAGGGTCTAAGCCACATGCTATCAAGAATCATTCGCATTTAACGTCTTGTGAGGAGTTCGGGGACTGGCTGGGCACACAAAGGAGCCCCAGCCGATGGCTGGGGCTCCTCGAGTGAAAACCCGGAGGGAGGACGGTGCGCTGAAGGCGCTGAGGCTTGCCCTCTTATCCGGTCCGCTGCGCTGTTAGTTATTGACGATGCGGACCGGTCCGGTGGCGCTATCGCAGACCGTCTGCTCGGTGCCGGTGGCGTCTACTGCTTCGCCAAGAACTGCTACCGATCCGATGTCGGCGACGTCGCAAAGGTTTGCTGCGACACTGGCTGCCACGTTGATGTCAACGGCATCTTCTACGGTGATGTCACCGATCGTGACGTTTACAAGGCCGTCATTCAACGTGTTGTTGTCCGCTGCCTGCGAAGGTCCGGCAACGGCGCCCAGCAAGAACAGGCTTCCAGCGGCTGCGGCGGTGGCTTTTTTCAGAACTGACATGATTTTCGCTCCCTTGATAACTGCCCTGGTGCCCCTGTCGGGCAGTCCGCAATTGGGCGTGTGGACTGCCTGATGCCGTGCTGCTGCACGCGCAGGTACCGGACGTCTTTGTGGTTGCTTCTTTTGGCATCCGCCGGATCGGCGGGGGAAGGCGGTCCAACCGAGCGGGTAATTATCGCCGGACTCGTGCGGGGCGGGCATGACGCTCTCGAAAACCCCACGGTGACCTTCTGTGCTGACTTCCACTTACAAGCCTAAAGCTAAGTATGCTTAGCAGTCAAGGGAAGTGAGTGTTTTACTTCAGATTTCCGGTTCCTGCGGCCTTTCCCGGCGCTGGTTAAAGCAAATCGAGTGCTCCGTACCGGCCGTTTTGACGGGTCAAAAGGGCAGGTACGGAGCACTCGATGGGGTTGTCAGGCGTAGGCGTTGACCAAGCGAACCGCGCCGCCGTCCACGCCCTTGGCGCCCTGCACGTAGTCCGGACCGGACTTGAGGATTGCGTCCGAATCCTCGGTGACGGTGCCCATGACCCAGGACGGCAGGCCGCGGTCGTTGAGGCGGGTCACTGCAGCGTCCGCGGCTTCGGGGGACACGATGGCCACCATGCCCACACCCAGGTTCAGGGTGCGTTCCAGGTCCGCCAGCGGCACGTTGCCCAGTTCGGACACCAGCTTGAAGATGGCGGGCAGTTCCCAGGTGCTGCGGTCCACGGTGGCCACGAGGCCCTGGGGGAGCACGCGGGCCAGGTTGGCGGCGAGGCCGCCGCCGGTGACGTGGCTGAAGCCGTGCACGGCGGCCGTGCCGGTGACGGGGAAGGCGCGGGCCAGGTCCAGGCAGTCCGCGGCGTAGACGCGGGTGGGCTCAAGGAGTTCCTCGCCAAGGGTGCGGCCCAGTTCGGAGACCTGGCGGTCCAGTGCCCAGCCGGCGTGGTTGATCACGCGGCGGACCAGGGAATAACCGTTGGAGTGCAGGCCGGAGGAGGCCATGCCGATTACCACGTCACCGGCGCGCACGCGGTCCGGCCCCAGGAGCTGGTCGGCTTCGACCACGCCGGTGGCCGCGCCTGCGACGTCGTACTCGTGCTCGCCCAGCAGGCCGGGGTGTTCGGCGGTTTCGCCGCCCACCAGTGCCGTGCCGGCCACCGAGCAGGCTGCTGCGATGCCGCGGACAATGTCGGCGATGCGCTCCGGCACCACTTTGCCGCAGGCGATGTAGTCGGTCATGTACAGCGGCTCAGCGCCAACCACGACGATGTCGTCCACCACCATGCCGACGAGGTCGAACCCGATGGTGTCGTGGATGTCCATGGCCTGGGCGATGGCAACCTTGGTGCCCACGCCGTCGGTGGACGTGGCCAGCAGCGGCTTCTTGAAGGTCAGGAGCCTGGAGACGTCGTAGAGTCCGGCGAATCCGCCCACCCCGCCGATCACCGAGGAGTTGTGGGTGGCCTTGACGGCGTCCTTCATCAGCTCGACGGCGCGGTCCCCGGCTTCAACGTCAACGCCGGCGGAGGCGTAGGTGATGCCGGCTGCGTTACCGGGGGTGTTGCCAGGGGCGGGGGCAGCGGAAGTCATACGGACTCTTTCTTGTCAGCGCCGGCGGTGGCGGCGTGTACATCCGGCACAAGGTCGGCGTCGGTGAGCAGGTTTTCAAACTCGGAGTCCGGTCCGGGATCGCAACCGGTGGCGCCGGACTTCTCCGCCGGATCTTCCTGGGAATCAACAGAGAGGGCAGCTGTTGCGCCCGGAAGGGCCGACGGCGAGGGCTTGAGCCCGCCGAGGTCCGTCCGCTCCAGCAGGTTCTTGCCCAGCTTGTCCGCACCCGGAAGTTCGATGGGGTACTTGCCGGTGAAGCAGGCAGTGCAGAGCCGCTCCCGCGGCTGCCGGGTGGCGCCGATCATCCCGTCTTCGGAGATGTAGGCCAGCGAGTCCGCCCCGATGGCCTGCGAGATCTCGTCGATGGTGGCGCCGTTGGCAATCAGCTCGGCCCGGGAGGCGAAGTCGATGCCGTAGAAGCACGGCCACTGCACGGGCGGGGAGGAAATCTTGACGTGGACGGCGGCTGCCCCGGCCTCGCGGAGCATGCGGACGATGGCCCGCTGGGTGTTGCCGCGGACGATGGAATCGTCCACCACCACAACGCGCTTGCCGCGGATCACGGACTCGAGGGCGTTGAGCTTGAGCCGGATGCCCAGCTGGCGGAGGGTCTGCGACGGCTGGATGAACGTACGGCCCACGTACGAGTTCTTGACGAAGCCGTGTGCAAAGGGAATGCCGGATTCCTCGGCGTAGCCCACGGCAGCCGGCGTGCCGGACTCGGGGACCGGGATGACGATGTCCGCCACCTGCGTGTTCTCGCGGGCCAGCTGGCGGCCCATCTCCACGCGGGATTCATAGACGGAGCGGCCGGCAATGGCGGCGTCCGGACGCGCCAGGTAGACGTACTCGAAAACGCAACCGGCCGGCGTCGGCTCCGCAAAACGCTGGGAACGCACGCCCTGCTCGTCAATGGCGATGAACTCGCCGGGCTCGATCTCGCGGATGAAGCTGGCGCCCACGGTGGCGAGGGCGGACTGCTCGGACGCCACCACCCAACCGCGCTCCAGGCGGCCCAGCACCAGCGGGCGGATGCCGTAGGTGTCGCGCGCCGCGTAGAGGGTGCCTTCGTCCATGAACACGAAGCAGAAGCCGCCCTTGATCTTGGGCAGCAGCTCGGTGGCGGTTTCCTCGAGGCTCTTGCCCGGCTCGCCTTCCAGCAGGGCGGTGACCAGGGCGGTGTCAGAGGTATTGCCCTGCTTCATTTCGCCGGTGAGCTGGCCGCCGTTCCGTTCCTGGATCATGGCGTTGAGCTCGGCGGTGTTGGTCAGGTTGCCGTTGTGTGCCAGGGCGACGGTGCCGGTGCTGGTGGCGCCGAGGGTGGGCTGCGCGTTGGCCCAGTGGCTTGCGCCGGTGGTGGAGTAGCGGCAGTGTCCCACCGCCAGGTGCCCGGTCAGGGTGTTCAGCGTGGTCTCGTCGAAGACCTGGGAGACGAGTCCCATGTCCTTGTAGACGTTGATCCGCTTGCCGTCGCTGGTGGCAATACCAGCCGACTCCTGACCGCGGTGCTGCAGTGCATACAGCCCGTAATAGGTAAGTTTTGCTACTTCTTCACCTGGTGCCCAGACTCCGAAGACGCCACAAGCGTCCTGCGGGCCTTTTTCGCCAGGGAGAAGATCATGGGAAAGTTTTCCATCGCCGCGTGCCACTGGTCGATTATCTCACGACATGGGGTAGGACTTTTCCGGCCGCCCGTTTGTGACCCGGGCCCGCTGCAGCGGGCCTACGGCTGGGGATCCGTGTCCGGCTCGGAGTCCGGCACGGCTTCCACCACGGCCCGCTGCTGCCGCCTGACACTGCGGCGGTCCAGGACCAGCGCCAGCACGGCCCCGAGGATGGCGCCGCCGCCCGCGAACAGCACCATGAAGAACCCAAAGACGGCGCCGGCGTCGAAGCTGGGGTTCTCAGGAACTGCATACGCCGCCACCGCTGCCGCCGCGATGCCCACCAGTGCGCCGAGGATGAGGAACGGCACATACTTGGGCGCGCGGCGGACGGTAACTTCGCGCCGCTCGGCAGGGGGTTGTTCAGTAGGCATGCATCAAGCCTACATTTTTCGAGGGCTTCAGCTGCCGCGGTAGGTGGAGTAGGCGAACGGGCTCAGGAGGAGCGGGACGTGGTAGTGCTCCGGGCCGGTCACCTCGAACACCAGGTCCACTTCAGGGAAGAACGTGGCAGTCTGCAGGCCTGCGTAGTAGTCGCCGGTGGCGAAGTTGAGCTTGTAGTGCCCGGCCTCCAGCCGCTCCGGACCGAGGTCCTTGGCGCGGCCGTCGGCGTCGGTGATGGAATCTGCCACGTGGCGCCAGGTGCCGCCGTCGTTCCGGTAAAGGACGACGGCGACTCCCGCCGCCGGGCGTCCGGCACCCGTGTCCAGGATGTGCGTAGTGATGTGGGAGACGCTCATTCGGTGATCAGTCCTTCAAGCCGGAGTACGGCGATTTCGCGCAGCTGCTGGGCCACGATGGTGTCTTCTTCAGCATGGGAGTTTGTGAGCCGTTCGTTCAGGGCCTGCAGGATTTGCGGGGCGGTTCGGCCGGCGGCGCGGATCAGGAAGACCCTCCCGAACTTCTCCTCGTAGTCCCTGTTGCCGCGGGCCAGGGCTTCCGCGAGGGCCGAGTCCGCAGGATCCACCCCGGCCTGCTCGGAACGGGACATGGACGCTTCGGTGGTGGCCGCCGTCGGACGTTCCCCGATGCGCGGATGGTGCGCCATGGCGGACTCCACCTCGGCGGGGGTGAAGGGGCTGGCAGCCTGCGACGCCCAGGCCAGCAGGGCATCCTTGCTGGCGAACGGGCGGCCCGCGGTGACTGCATCCACCCATCGGTTGACGTCGATGCAGGGCCTCAGGGTTTGGGCGGCCCGGGCCGGGTCCGCGCTGTTGAATTCGGCAAGCTTCATGCTGGCTCGTTCCTTGGGTAAATCTGCTGGCATCCATGGTGACGGCTATGCGGAGGCCGGACTTCCCGGCGCCGGCAACTGGCTGTCGCGCGGCTTCCGCATCATGGAACTGTTATTTCAGCATACGTAATATTGAAGAGCAGCCGGGCTGTGGTGTCAAGAGACTACAACAGAAGCGGTGTTGCCCGATCTTGCGGAAATCCTTGGACCGGCTTGCCCGGACGTTGAGGTGCGGGCGGGACACTCGAAGACAGGCAGCAGCTTCCACCGGACGAGGGTCAAAGACGACCCGCCGGGGAGGCTGAACGGCTCGGAGAAGGTGCAGCCATGGGACAAGTCAAGATCACAGACCAGGCGGGAGTCGGTTCGGCCGCCGGCGCGGCCCTGGACAAGGGCCTGGATAAGGGCCGCGCTTTGTTGCGCGTCTACTTTCACAGGCGGAAGGTGCGCGCAGCGGCCAGCGCGCTGGCTGAGGCCCTGGCGGAATCGAGGGAGGTCTGGAGCTGGCCGGGGGACAGGCTTCCGGTAGGCGCGGAGATGTCCCAGCAGGTGGAGAAGCTGACCCGCCGGCTCAAGTTGGAAACCGAAGCGCACCACAGGCTGGAAGCGCTTTTCAGGACTGCGGACGGAGGCCGTTCCGTACTGGCGTTTTAAGTGCCACACTTATGAGCAATCGAGTGGCTGGGGGTTTACCGGGTCAGGAGATTGCTATGAGTTGGTTTACAGGGTGGGCATACCTAATTGCGGGACTCATGACAGCGGACGCCCTGCTCTTGGCGCTCTGGGCGATCGACGAGGGCTGGCCCGGGAGCTGGTGGAAGAAACCCTGACCCGGCGCCGCAGATTTTAAAGTCGTGTGGGCGGCCCCGGAGGGCCGCCCACACTACTTCGTTTACTGCCGCTAAGGGTTAGAGCCCAAGCACGCGGTTCAGCAGGTTCGCCAGTCCGGCCGTGCCGTTGCCGTCCAGCAGTCCAGCCACCGCGCACAACAGGTTGCCAACCAGGTTGCCGGCGCCCGGCACAGCGGTGATGTCCAGCTGAACCTGGTTGAGATCCACCACGAGGCCCAGGACGTTGAGGTTGAGGGGTCCCAGGTCGAGGTTGATGATGTCGCAGGCCGTGTTGGACTGGCCGGCTTCCACGGTGGTTGTCACGGTCTGGCTGACGGGCGTGGCAACGCCGGCAAGGTCCGTGAACGTACCGTCTACCAGGCCTGTGACAGTCAGGTTCCCGTCCTGGGTACCAAAGCCCGTGGGCGTGAAGGAACCGGCAAAGGTTCCTACCCCGTCAATCGTTTGGTTGATTGTTCCCGTCACGCTGGCCAGGTCGGTGGCGCTCGCCGATGCTGCCGGGACCGGTGCCGGAGGGGCCGCTGACGCGGGCGCTCCTGCGCCGAAGATCATCGCTCCGGAAAGAGCTGCTGCTGCTATAGGTGCTAAGACTCGTGTTCGCATCTCTGATGTTCCTTTCAGTGCCGGGTTGACCGGCGCTTGAACCCCCGGCATTCCAGCCCCCATGCGGGACTGCCGGCGGAACTCTTGATTTGCTTATGAAGGATTCGTTACAACATCCGCAACGGCATTGCATGATCAGCCACACCGTCGTCACGACGCTAATACTAAGCATGCTGATCAGTCAATCACGCGATCAAATATGACAAAATCTCCTGAGTGGGTGTTCAGCGCGTTTGCGGCCCCAAAAGACCTCCGCAGACGCTCCTAAAGTCCGCAGACGCTCCTAAAGAGCGAGGCGCATCAGCACCCGAGGGAAGCCATTAAGAACGGACCCGGTGTCCGCCGCCTTGGCGAAACCCGCGTCCTCAAACAGTTTCCGGGTGCCCACGTAGGCCATGGTGAGGTCCACTTTCCTGCCGCCGTTGTCCACCGGATAGCCCTCGATGGCCGGGGCACCATAGCTCCGGGCCAGGTCTACGGCGCCTGCCAGCAACTGGTGCGAGATGCCCCTGCCGCGGTACCCGGGCCGCACCCTGATGCACCAGACCGACCAGACATCCGCGCCGTCCACATGCGGGATCTTCCGGTTGCCGGCGAAACTGGTGTCCGCGCGGGGGTGGACCGCTGCCCACCCAACCGGCTCACCGCCGTCGTACGCCAATATCCCCGGCGGCGGATCCTCCGCCACCAGCTGCCGCACCAGGTCCCCGCGCTCGGTCCCGCGCAGTGCCTGGTTCAGTTTGGACGGGATGCGGTAGCTCAGGCACCAGCACGCGTTGGCGTCCGGCCGCTTGGGCCCAACTATGGTTTTGACGTCCTCGAATTGTGTTGCGGGTCGGACCTGGATGTCCATGCGGCCATCCTGTCACCGGGCAGGGAGTCCGGCAACAGCACTCTCGGGGCTTCCCTGGGGCATTGCCGTGCCGCAGAAGGGGGACACTCCGACCGGGCAGCGATAGACTGGGCAGCCAGGTAACGGCAGAAGACATGGCGGGCACAATGAACGATAAGCTGCATCTCACTCCGGACGACCAGTTCCCCGAGGACCTGGAAAAGGTATCGGATAACGAATTGCAGGTCCTGGACAGCCGCATCCAGCGCCAGCTCGACCACGAAATGGTCGTTGATGGCGAATCGGACCGTGAAACCGAGTTCCGCCACTATGAACTGGACGTTGAGTTCAACGACCGCGACAAACGCTGACCTCTGACCCGTCCCCGGCCATGTCCATGAGTGCGGGACGTCACTACACTGGGACGCATGACCGAGCAGGAACCGGTCCGGCCGCGCGCCGCATCAGCTTCCGACGGCGGTAAGAGACCCGGCGGGGACCTGGCGGACACGTCCGTCCCGGTAGGGGTAGGGGAGGCCCTGCACCTCACTGATCCGGACGCCGTCGACACTTCCCTGCGCACTCCGGCCCAGCGCTCCCGCACCTTCACCGGGATCCTGGTGAACACCGCCCTCGCCAACGTCACCACCAGCTACCTCTGGTTTGCGCTGACGTTCTGGGTGTACTTGGAAACGCGCAACGTCATAGCAACCGGTGTGGTGGGCGGTGCCTACATGCTGCTGATCGCCCTTTCCAGCATCAGCTTCGGCACCTTCGTGGACCGCTACCGCAAGCTGGCCGTGATGCGCTTCGCCGCGGCCTTCACCCTGGTGATGTTCGTGCTGTCCGGGGTCATGTTCCTGCTGACACCCTCGTCGTTGCTGCTGGACCTGGCCCGGCCGTGGTTCTGGGTTTTCGTCATGGTCATCCTGATCGGCGCCGTGGTGGAGAACATGCGGAACATCGCCCTCTCCACCACCGTCACCATCCTCATCGAGCCGGACCGGCGGGCAAACGCCAACGGGCTGGTGGGCATGGTGCAGGGACTGATGTTCATTGTCACTTCGGTGCTCTCCGGGCTCTCGGTGGGGCTGCTGGGCATGGGCTGGACCATCGGAGCCGCCCTGGTGCTTACCGCGCTTGCATTCGCGCACCTGCTCACCCTGCGCATGCCCGAGGAGGTGCGGGCGGCGGCAACGGATGCGCACGGCGGCTTCGACCTGCGCGGCTCCCTCTCCGCGGTACTGGCCATTTCGGGGCTGTTCGCGCTGATCCTCTTCTCCACATTCAACAACTTCATCGGCGGCGTCTACATGGCGTTGATGGACCCGTACGGCCTGGAGATGTTCCCCGTTGAACTGTGGGGGATCTTCTCCGCTGTCGGCTTCACCGGGATCCTGGTGGGCGGGGCGCTGATCGGAAAGTTCGGGCTCGGGGCCAATCCGCTGCGCACCCTCCTCGCCGCCGTGGTGCTGATGGGCGTCCTCGGCGCGGTGTTCACGCTGCGGGAGTGGGCCTGGCTCTACATCGCCGGCATCTGGGCGTACCTGGTCCTGGTGCCTTTTGTGGAGGCGGCGGAGCAGACGGTCATCCAGCAGGTGGTCCCTTTGCAGCGGCAGGGCCGGGTGTTCGGGTTCGCCATGGCGTTCGAGTCCGCTGCTTCGCCGGTCACGGCATTCCTCATTGCGCCGATCGCCCAGTTCTGGATCATCCCCTACGCCCGGTCCGCGGACGGTGCCGCCCGGCTGGCTCCGCTCCTGGGCGAGGGCACCTCCCGCGGCATCGCCCTGGTGTTCCTGGTTGCCGGAACCATCATGGTTGTGGCCGCGCTGCTGGCCTTCCTCACGCCGGTCTATCGTCGGATCTCTGCATCCTATGCGCAGGCGGCAGCGGCCGAGGCGAAAGCGGCGGCCAACGGCTCTTAACGCCGGACGCTCCCGCAGTTCTTGAACTGCGGGAGCGTCCGGGGAAACCCGACATTAAGTGCGGGAGCGTCGGGGGGAAACCCGACATTAAGTGCGGGAGCGTCGGGGGGAAACCCGACATTAAGTGCGGGAGCGTTAGATTCCCAGGGCTTCCTTCAGGGCCGCGACGTGGCCGTCGGCCGTCACCTGGTACTGGGCAAGGGTGACGTTGCCTTCGGGGTCCACCACCACGGTGGAGCGGACGAGGCCCTCGACGATTTCGCCGTTGACGAGCTTCTCGCCCCAGGCGCCGTAGGCCAGGGCAACGGCGTGGTCGGGATCGGAGAGGAGCGGGAAGGTCAGGGAGAAGTCGCCCGTGAAGCCGGCCAGCGCCTCCGGGGCATCGGGGGAGATGCCGATGACCTCGTAGCCCTTGCCCTGCAGGGAGGCCAGGCTGTCGCGGAAGTCGCAGGCCTCGGTGGTGCAGCCGGGGGTGGCGGCCTTGGGGTAGAAGTACACAATGACGTTCTTGCCACGGTAATCGGCCAGGGAAGTCTCGCGGCCCTGGGCGTCCTGGAGGGTGAAATCAGGGGCCTGGGTTCCGGGCTGAAGCTTGGTGGTCAGGGTGGGGCTCATGGCGTTCCTTCGGAAGACTCGTCAGTTACGGGCAAACATCAAGTGAAGCGGGTTCGCGCTTAGTCATACAACTCCGGCGTCATATGCTGTATTCCGCCGGGCCTCGGACGGTGGCGCAGGAACCGGGCACAAACTGGTATCCGCCGCCCCGGACGGTGGCCACGGCATGGCGGGCATTCCCGAGTTTCCGGCGGACCCGGCCCACATAGACATCGATGGCCCGGGCTGAGGCGCCGGGGAACTGCAGCGACTCCAGGAACTCTTGTAGTTCCTCCCTGCTGACAGCCCGGGACAGGTGGGTCACCAGGTACCTGAGCACCTTGAATTCGACGCCGGTCAACGGCACGGGGCTGCCGTCCAGCAGGACGGTGTCCGCGGCGAGGTCCACGGCGACCCGGCTCACAGGGCCGGCCGACGGCGGCAGGCAGGTGCCGGCGTCGGCCTCGTTGGGCGCCGGGGTATCGCCGGGGTCCTCCGCCGCGGAAGGAGTGCGGGAGGAGTGGTCTGCGGCTCCTTCCGTGGCGGAGACCCCGGACGTGGTGGCTCCGGCGGCAGGCCAATGGACTTCCGCCTCCGGAGCAGTTTCGAGGGCCTTGGCAAGGACAAGCCGGGCAGCGCGGGCCAGGAGCTCGGGGCTTGTGCCTTCCCCGGGAACCACCCACACGGCCAGCCCGCGGGCAGCAGCGCGCTTGGCCTGAACCAGGTGCCGGGGCACCCCGGGCTGGTGTGCTTCCACTGCCATGGCGCGTCCTAGACTCCGCCGCGGCGGATCAGCTTGCCCGTGGGGGTCTGGCCGTCCACCACGGCGCCGCGCAGGAAGGTCTTGCGGACCACGCCGGAAAGAGCCTTGCCGTCGTAGGGGGTGATGGGGTTCTTGTGCTTGAGCTTGGACACGTCCACAACGAACGCCTCGTCCGGGGCAAAGATGGCGAAATCCGCGTCATAGCCGAGCGCCAGCTGGCCCTTGTTGGACAGGCGGGCCAGGGCTGCCGGCTTCTCACCCATCCAGCTGACCACCTGCTCCAGCGGGATGCCGCGGTGCCGTGCCTCGGTCCAGATCAGGGACAGGCCCAGCTGCAGCGACGAGACGCCGCCCCAGGCCACCGCGAAGTCGCCGTTTTCCAGGTCCTTCAGGTCAAGGGTGGAGGGGGAGTGGTCCGAGACGATGCAGTCGATGGTGCCGTCCTGCAGTCCCTGCCACAGCAGTTCCCGGTTGGAGGCCTCACGGATGGGCGGGCAGCACTTGTAGGCAGTGGCGCCGTCCGGGATTTCCTCGGCCATCAGCGTCAGGTAGTGCGGACACGTCTCCACGGTGAGCTTCACGCCGTCGCGCTTTGCGCTGGCGATCATGGGCAGGGCGTCCGACGACGAGAGGTGCAGGATGTGGGCACGCGCACCGGTCCAGCGCGCGCGTTCAATGACCTCGGCGATGGCCTTGTTCTCGGCGCCACGGGGGCGGGAGGCCAGGAACGTGGAGTAGTGGTCGCCGCCGGGGTGGGGTGCGCGGTCGATGGCGTGCGAGTCCTCGGCGTGGACGATCATGAGGGAGTCGAACGACTTGAGCTCGGCCATGTCCTCCTCCATCTCGTCCGCGTCCAGGTGCGGGAACTCGTCCACGCCCGAGTGCAGGAGGAAGCATTTGAAGCCGAAGACGCCCTCGTCGTGCAGGGGGCGAAGGTCGGCCTTGTTGCCGGGGATGGCGCCGCCCCAGAACCCGACGTCGATGAACGCCTGGTCCTCGGCCACCTCGCGCTTGAGCTTGAGGTTCTCCACGGTGGTGGTGGGCGGGACGGAGTTCAGCGGCATGTCGATGATGGTGGTCACGCCGCCGGCTGCCGCCGCGCGGGTGGCGGAGGCGAAGCCCTCCCACTCGGTGCGGCCGGGCTCGTTGACGTGGACATGGGTGTCCACGAGGCCGGGGATCAGGGTTTCGTCGTCGGCCAGCTCAATGACCTCCGCACCGGCCAGGCCGTTGCCCAGCGGTTCGAGGGCCACGATCTTCCCGCCGCGGACCCCCACTTCGCGGGGTGCCAGCCCGGCCGTGGTGAGGATGCGCTGGCCGCGGATGACCAGGTCAAAACGTTCTTCAGACATGGAGGTCCTCCTTGGTGGTGGCGGAACGGGCCAGCGTATCGCCGGCCAGCCTTCCGCCGATCTGTGTTCCCAGTTGCTCGAGAAGCTGCGCTGCCTCTGTCATGCACCTGTTTATATTGCTTTCAAGCTCGGTCAAAGCGTAGACGTCCTCGAATCCGGCGGCGCTTGCCTGGCCGGTTTCAAGGGTGGTCCGGCCGCACACAGCGATCACCGGGACGCCTTGGGCGGCGGCTGCGCGGGCAACGCCCATGGGTGTCTTGCCCAACAGGCTTTGTTCGTCCAGGCTGCCCTCGCCGGTGATCACGAGGTCGGCGCCGGCCAGCCGGTCCACCAGCCCCGTGAATTCGAGGACGACGTCGATGCCCGGGCGGCGGGTCGCGGCGAGGACGGCGATGGCTGCGTAGCCAACGCCTCCTGCCGCTCCGGCGCCCGGGGCTTCCGCGGCTTTAATTGCGCGGTGACCGATTTCCCTGGCCAGGACTTCGACAAACCTGGCCAGGGCGGCGTCGAGCACGTCGACGTCCTGTTGCGTGGCACCCTTTTGCGGGCCGAAAATCGCCGCGGCGCCCTGGGCGCCCAGCAGGGGATTGTCGACGTCGGATGCCAGCACAAAGCGTGTGTCCTTCAGGCGGGGTTCGAAGCCGCTGAAGTCGATCCGGTCCAGGCGGGCCAGGGCGGCGCCGCCGGGCGGAAGTTCGTTGCCCTCGCTGTCGAGGAACCGGGCACCGAGCCCCTGCAGGACTCCGGCGCCGCCGTCGGTGTTGGCGCTGCCGCCAACCCCAAGGATGATGCGGTTGCAGCCGGCGTCCAGGGCGGCGGCGATGAGCTGGCCGGTGCCCAGGCTCGTGGCGGTGCGTGCCGCCGTCGAGCCTGGCCTTCCGCCAACCAATGCCTGGGCGGAGAGCAGTGCCAGGCCCGAGGCGGCCGCCATCTCGATGACTGCCTCATTGCCCCGGACCGCGAACTCGGCCGTGACCGGTTCGCCGGAGGGCCCGGCCACCACGGCGCTGCGGCGGGTGAAGCCTGAGCCGACCGCGGCGTCCAGGGTCCCTTCGCCGCCGTCGGCTACTGGAATCCGGGCCACCTCAAGGTTCCCGCCGGCCGCGGCCTGAAGCCCCTTTTCCAGGTGGCTGCAGACTTCCGGGGCGGACAGGGAGCCCTTGAATTTATCCGGGGCAATGACGATGCGCATGGCAGTGTCTGTCTTTCTCGTTCTAGCCCTGCAGAGCCAGGATGGCGGTGGGGGCGTCTGCTGCCGATTCTGCCAGTTCCTCGAACTCGTTGATGGCGTTGATTTCCAGCCCCATGGAGATATTGGTGACCTTTTCCAGGATCACTTCCACCACGACAGGAACCTGGAACTCGCCCATGAGGGCCTTGGCCTTGTCGAACGCGGCGGCGAGATCGTTGGGGTCCTCCACGCGCACGGCCTTGCAGCCCAGGCCCTCGGCCACCTTCAGGTGGTCCACGCCGTAGCCGCGGGTTTCCTCGGACAGGTGGGTGCTGTTGATGTTCTCGAAGGCCAGGGACACGTTCTGCTCCATGCTGAAGCCGCGCTGCGACTGGCGGATCAGGCCCAGGTAGGAGTTGTTCACCACCACGTGGATGTACGGCAGGTTGAACTGCGCACCCACGGCCAGTTCCTCGATCATGAACTGGAAGTCGTAGTCGCCGGACAAGGCCACCACGGTCTCATCCGGCTTGCCGCGGACCACGCCAAGCGCTGCCGGGGCGGTCCAGCCCAGCGGGCCCGCCTGGCCGGCGTTGATCCACTTGCGCGGTCCGAACACGTGCAGCATCTGCGCGCCGGCGATCTGCGACAGGCCGATGGTGGACACGTAGATGGTGTCGCGGCCGAAGGACTTGTTCATCTCCTCGTACACGCGCTGCGGCTTGATGGGGATGTTCTCGAAGTGCGTCTTGCGGTGCAGGGAGGCCTTGCGGTCCTGGCACTCGGCAACCCAGGCGCTGTAGTCCGGCAGGGACCCTGCCGCCTTGCGCTCTTTGGCGAGCTCGACCAGCCCTGCCAGCGCGGCGCCGGCGTCGGACGCGATGCCCAGGTCCGGGGAGAACACGCGGCCGATCTGCGTGGGCTCGATGTCGATGTGCACGAACTTGCGGCCGGCCGTGTAGGTGTCCAGTCCGCCGGTGTGGCGGTTGGCCCAGCGGTTGCCGATGCCGATCACGAAGTCGCTCTGCAGGTAGTTCTCGTTGCCGTAGCGGTGGGAGGTCTGCAGGCCCACCATGCCGGCCATCAGCCGGTGGTCGTCCGGGATGGTGCCCCAGCCCATCAGCGTGGGGATGACGGGGACGTCCAGGATTTCGGCCAGCTCAACCAGCTGGGCGGAGGCGCCGGCGTTGATGATGCCGCCGCCGGCGACGATCAGCGGGTGCTTGGCCGCGGTCAGCATGTCCAGGGCCTTCTCGAGCTGCTTGCGGGAGGCCTTGGGCTTTTCGACGGGGAGGGGCTCGTAGGTGTCGATGTCGAACTCGATCTCGGCCATCTGCACGTCGATCGGCAGGTCCAGCAGCACCGGGCCGGGGCGGCCGGAGCGCATCAGCTGGAAGGCCTTCTGGAAGGCGCCGGGAACCTGGCCGGGCTCCAGGATGGTCATGGCCATCTTGGTCACGGGCTTGGCGATGGACTCGATGTCCACGGCCTGGAAGTCTTCCTTGTGCAGCTTGGCCACGGGGGCCTGGCCGGTGATGCAGAGCATCGGGATGGAGTCGGCCCAGGCGGCGTACAGGCCGGTGATCATGTCGGTGCCGGCGGGGCCGGAGGTGCCGATGCAGATGCCGATGTTGCCGTCCTTGGCGCGGCTGTAACCGTCCGCCATGTGGCTTGCGCCTTCAACGTGGCGGGCCAGGGTGTGGCGGATCCCGCCGTGGGCGCGCATTGCGGAATAGAAGGGGTTGATCGCGGCGCCTGGCAGGCCGAACGCCTCGATGGCGCCTTCCTTT
Source organism: Pseudarthrobacter sp. CC4 (assembly GCF_048957775.1). Lineage (NCBI taxonomy): Bacteria > Bacillati > Actinomycetota > Actinomycetes > Micrococcales > Micrococcaceae > Pseudarthrobacter > Pseudarthrobacter sp. CC4. Next base: position 124,439 of record NZ_JARCCZ010000017.1, read on the forward strand.
TCCAGGATGGCCACCGCTGCATCAACGGTACGCATCTTGCTCATGGGGTGCTCCTTGAAAGCTTGAAAAGTCTGTTTTTGGGTGTGCTGAGGGAGCCGCCGTCGTTTTCGTGGACGACGGCGGGTCCCCTGCTGGTGTTTCTGGGCGCCTGTGGCGCTGGTGCTTATTTCCTGCCGCTGAGTTGCAGGACCTGCTTGAAGAGTCCGGAGTGGTCGAGGCTGCCGTCGCCCTGGTTGACGGTGGCGGCGACGAGCTGGGCGACGACGGCGCCGAGGGGGATGGCGACGTTGGCTTCGCGGGCGGCGGAGGTGACGATGCCGAGGTCCTTGTGGTGCAGGGCGAGGCGGAAGCCGGGGTCGAAGTTGCGGTCCAGCATCTTCTGGCCCTTTTGGTCCAGGACCTTGGAGCCGGCCAGGCCGCCGCCGAGGACCTTGAGGGCGGCGTCGGTGTCCACGCCGTAGGCCTCCAGGAAGGCGATGGCCTCGCCCAGGACCTCAATGTTGACCGCGACGATCAGCTGGTTTGCAGCCTTGACGGTCTGGCCGGAGCCGGAGGGGCCCACGTGCACGATGGTTTTGCCGACGGCGTTCAGGACGTCCTGGGCGTCGTCGAAGTCTTCCTTGTCGCCGCCCACCATGATGGAGAGGACGGCGTCGATGGCGCCCTGTTCGCCGCCGGAAACCGGGGCGTCGAGGGGGCGGATGCCGGCCTCGCGGGCTTCATCGGCGAGGCGCTTGGCCACGTCCGGGCGGATGCTGGAGGCGTCGATCCACAGTGCGCCCTGCTTGGCGTTGGCGAAGACGCCGTCCTTGCCGCTGACCACGCCCTCGACATCGGGGGAGTCCGGCACCATGGTGATGACGACGTCGGCATCCTTGACGGCGTCAGCGATGCTGGTGGCGCCCTTGCCGCCTTCTGAAACCAGTTTGTCGATCTTGTCCTGGCTGCGGTTGAAGCCGGTGACGGTGTGGCCGGCCTTGACCAGGTTGATGGCCATGGGCAGGCCCATGATTCCGAGTCCGATGACTGCAACGTTGCTCATGATGGTTCTCTTTCCTGAAGTCTGTGGTGGTGCCGGAGGTGCCGGTGGGGATGCCCGGCCCAACTAGGTAGCGCTAAGTGTCGTTATGAGGGCTCAAAACGACACTTGGCGCTACTCAGTTGGGCGGGGCGGGTGGACTAGCGGGAGGCGTGTTCGCGGATGGCCCAGCTGAAGGCTGTTTCCTGCGGTTCCTTGTATTCGAGTCCGATGTAGCCCGTGTAGCCGAGTTCGCGGCTGCGGGCGATCCATTGGCCCAGCGGGAGCGTGCCCGTTCCCGGGGCGCCGCGGCCGGGGTTGTCGGCGATCTGGATGTGGCCGAAGTCCTTGGCATGGTTTTCGATGACGGACTCGACGTCGTCCCCGTTGACTGCGAGGTGGTAGAAGTCGGCGAGGAGCTTGATGTTTTCGACGCCGGCCTCCGCCTTCACGCGGGCGATGACCTTGAGTGCGTCATCAGCGGTGAGGAGCGGGTATTTGGGTGCGCCGCTGACGGGTTCCAGGAGGACGGTGCCGCCGATGTGGGCGACGCCTTCTGCCGCTGCCGCCAGGTTCCTGACCGCGAGTTCGTCCTGCTCCTTGGGGGTGGAGCCGTCCTGCCGGTTCCCGTAAAGGGCGTTGAAGGCCTTGCAGCCCAGGCGCCCGCCGATGCCGGCAACAACCTCGATGTTGTCCTTGAACTCTGACTCGCGTCCAGTCCAGGACACCAGGCCGCGGTCCCCGCCCGGCATGTTGCCGGCGTTGAAGTTCAGGCCCGTGAGCTGGACGCCGGCGTCCTTGATGGCGTTCTCGAATTCGGTGACCTGGGCGTCGGAGGGAACTGAGGACTCGAAGGGCCACCAGAACTCGACAGCGTCAAAGCCGGCTGCCTTGGCTGCCGCGGGGCGCTCGAGCAGGGGCAGTTCAGTAAGGAGGATGGAGCAGTTCACTGTGTACGTCATCGTAGGTCCTTCCAGGGAGGGCTTTGATCTATCTTCCTTTGCGGCGGGCTAGCTTCAAGTTTTCGCTTTGTGGAATTTAGATTCTGCTTTATGAAAAGTCTAGGGAAGGATGGGCGCCGGAGTCAAGGCGGACCGGTTTGGGAGGGGGAGGAAATTTCCCATTGACTTCAGGTGCTGCAGGGCTACGGTTAGAGATACATCGGCACGGTCCGGTGGAGGGGTGGGCGCCGGGGCAGGGGCGCACGCCGCTACATGGTCTCAATACAACTTCGCCGCTCGTCGGTATCCATTCCATCGCCTGGTCCGCGCCGGGCGTTCTCCACACCACTCATAGGCTGTGACCTCATGACGGCAAATTTCATCAGGGAACTGGCAGTCAAGTCCTTGGATTCACCGGACTCGAAGCGTTGCCCGGACAAGGCGGAATTCGACCTTGTCACCGTTGACGACTACTCCGTGGCGCGCCTGATCCTCGCGCCGGGCTGGCGGTGGTCGGACTCTGCAAGGCCCTCCGAGTTGACCCCCTACTGCGAGCACCACCACCTCGGCTATTGCATATCGGGGCAACTGGAGGTGGAAACGCCCGACGGCGGACGGTCAACGATTCACGCCCATGACACTTATGCGCTGCCTCCCGGGCACGATGAATGGGTGGTGGGCGACGAGCCGTTCGTCGCCGTCGAATTCCTGGGTGCGGCCTCGTTCGGCCGCCCCCGCAGCTTCGGAATGCACGCCAGGATCTAGCACGGCACCAAAAAGTCCCCTGCCGCTCTTGCGAGCGGCAGGGGACTGGTGGTGCGCCGGGGCGGGCGCCCCCAGCTTCCTAGTGGGTCAGGTCCTTGCCCTTCGTCTCGGGAATGGTGAAGACGAACGCGGCGCTGATGGCCAGCAGGACCACCGCGTACACGTTGAACACCTGCGGGACGCCCAAGGTGGTTCCCAGCCACTGCTGCAGGTACGGGGCCGTTCCGCCGAAGGCTGCCACGCAGATGGAGTACGGGACGCCGACGCCCACGGTGCGGATCGACGTCGGGAACAGCTCGGCATAGACGGCCGGGACAATGGCGGCGCTCGCGGCGATGAAGATCAGCATCACGGACATGCTCACCGCCAGCTGCCACGCAGAGTCCTTCAGCAGCCAGGTCATGGGGAAGTGGAGTACCCCGCCGCCGATCGCGCCGGACCACAGGACCTTCTTGCGTCCGATGCGGTCGGACAGCTTGCCCCAGAAGGGAAGTGCGGCGATGAACACGATGTTGGCGACCACGCCGGCCCACAGCGCCTCGCCGCGGTCGATTTTCAGGGCGGTGGTGGCGTAGCTCGGCGCCACGACGCCCCAGATGTAGTAGATCACCGTGAGGCCCACGGTGAGGCCGATGACCTGCAGCGCCTGCTTGCGGTGGCGGACGATCTGGGGCCAGATCGGAGCGCGCTTTTCGGCGACGGACTCGCCTTCGAAGGCATCGGTCTCGTGCAGCCGTGACCGCATGATCAGCGCGTACAGGCCCATCGCCGCGCCCAGGAGGAACGGAATCCGCCAGCCCAAGGCGTTCATGGCCTCGGTGGTCAGCGTCATGTTCAGGACGGCGCCCAGCAGGGTGCCGAACAGGATGCCCACGGTTCCGGAGGTGTAGATCAGGGTTGCCCAGAACCCGCGGTGCTCCTTGGGTGCCATTTCCGAGAGGTAGGTTTGCGACGACGGCAGCTCGCCGCCGTGCGCCAGGCCCTGGACCAGGCGGGCCACCAGCAGCATGAGCGAGGCCCAGGCGCCGACGCTGGCGAACGTCGGCGCGATGCCGATCATCAGGCTGCCCAGTGAAGCGAGTCCGACGGCGAGCGTCATGGACGTCTTTCGGCCCACCCTGTCGCCAATCCAGCCGAAGAGGAAGCCGCCGAAGGGCCGTGCGACGAAGCCGACGGCGAAGATCGCCAGCGTGGACAGCACGGCCGACGCGGGATCGGCTTTGCTGAAGAGCTGGCTGGCGATGAAGGGCGTGAACGTGGCGTAAATGGCCCAGTCGTACCATTCGACGGCATTGCCGATGCCGGTCCCGACGATGGTTTTAGCGGTGGACACGCGTCCAGTCTGCTGCTTGCTTACTGCGATGGACATGGTTACTTCCTGAGGATTGGGGAGGATGGCGGGGAGAGGGATGGGGGAGGCCGACGGCGGCTAGGACGCCGCTGCAAGCGCCGCCAGGCGCGAGGTGGCGAGTTCGGCGTAAAGCGCTGCCCCGTCAGCCAGCACGCCGTCGTCGAACGTTGCGTAAGGCGAGTGGTTGAACGGTGAGGTGGCCGGATCGCCGCCGGGGGCGACGGCGCTGAGGCCGACGAAGGTGCCCGGCACCTCGGCCAGCACGCGGGAGAAGTCCTCGGAGCCGCTCAGCGGAGTGGCCCAACGGGAGAGGCGGCGCTCGCCGAAGAGCCCTGCGATGACTTTTTCCGCCGTGTGGGTTTCGTCCTCGTTGGTGATGGTGAGGGGGTATTCCTCCTGGTAGTCGACGTGGACTTCCACCCCGTGCGCGGCAGCGATTCCTTGGAGCAGGCGCGGCACAGCTTCCTTCATCTTCAGGCGGGATTCCTCGGAGAAGGTCCGGACCGTCGCCTCGATGCGCGCCGTTTCGGGAATGACGTTCCGCTTGGTGCCGGCATGGAGCACGCCCACCGAGAGCACCACGGGATCGAACATGTTGAACTGCCGGGTCACCATGACCTGGAGGGCCGTGACCATTTCGGCCGCCACGGTGACGGGATCCTTCGCGGAGTGCGGGGCCGAGCCGTGGCCGCCGGCGCCGAGTACTGTGACCTCAAGCCCGTCCGAGGAGCTGAGCATCACGCCGGACTTTGTGCAAAACGTGCCGTGGGGCTCGAGGGAGGAAAACACGTGCATCCCGTAGGCCGCCCGGACCCGGGTGCCGGCGGCGTCCAGGACGCCTTCGCGGATCATGTAGCTGGCTCCGTCGCAGCCTTCTTCGCCGGGCTGGAACATGAGGACGACGTCGCCCTGCAGCTGGTGCTGCCTCTCGGCGAGGAGCGTTGCGGCCCCGGCGAGCATCGAGGTGTGCAGGTCGTGGCCGCAGGCGTGCATGGCGCCGTCCGCCCGGGATGAGAATTCGACGCCGGTCTTTTCCTGCACCGGGAGGCCGTCCATGTCCGCGCGGAGGAGGACCGCGGGCCGGTCCGTCGTGGTGCTTTCGGCAGCAGGCCTGCCGCCGCCGCGAAGCACCGCGGTGACGGAAGTGGTGTCCTTGCCCAGGGTGATCTCGAAGGGAAGCCCGTCCAGGGCCTGGAGGACCTTGTCCTGGGTCCGGGGAAGGTGAAGCCCGATTTCCGGGTGCCTGTGCAGGTCCTGGCGGAGGCGGATGAGGTCCCCCTGCAGTTCCTGCGCATCTTCGGTTACGGGCACTTGTCACTCCTCGCATTGGCGTTCCGGGTCTGAGGACTATTCTGGAGTGGCGCAGTTCACATCCTCCGAAACCGCTGGAAATATGCTGCAAGTACGGCCTCTCTGCAGGATTCGTGCAGAAGAAACAAGGGGTGATCCGTGGAACTCAGCGAAGACGACCTGGCGCTCATCCAGGTACTGCAGTCCTCCCCGCGGCTCGGCTGGGCGGATGCGTCAAAGGTGCTGGGCGTCCACGCCACCACGCTTGCTGCCCGGTGGGAGCGGCTGGCCTCAAGCGGAGCAGCGTGGGTCACCGCCCACCTGGTGGGGGATCCGCAGCAGATGCTCCTGGCGTTCGTTGCGGTGGACTGCGAGATGCATCTGCGTGACAGTGTCACGGCGCAATTGGCGGCCGTGCCGGAGATCGTCACCGTCGAGGAGGCGGCCAGCAACCGGGACCTGATGCTGACCGTCATCACGAAATCGTTGGACGAGTTCAGCAGCCGGGTTGTTTCCCGGCTGAAGACCGTTGAGGGGCTCACCAAGTACCAGACGGCGCTTTGTACACGGCTCCACACCAGCGCGGACGAGTGGCGCCTGAACGTCCTGGACCGGACCCAGCTGGCTACCCTGAGGACGCTGGGTGCTTCGGCCGGTGCGGGGACGCGGCGGCCGGACCCGCAGGGTGAACTGCCGGCGAGCCACCTGGACCTGTTGCCGTACCTCGCGCGGGACGGACGCGCCACGGCGGCTGACATCGCGCGGGGGCTGGGGCGCCACCCGGCCACAGTGCAGCGGCAGCTGAACCGCGTGCTGGCCAGCGGCATCCTGCTGTTCCGGTGCGAAATTGCGCAGGCCTACTCTTCCTACCCGGTGACCTGCCAGTGGTTCGCGAACGTTCCGGCCGGCCGCCATGAGGCTGCCGCCGCCGAAATCCGTACCATCAGCAACGTCCGGCTCAGCGCCTCCACCACAGGCCCCACCAATTTCGTGATCATCATGTGGCTGCAGTCCCTGGCCGACGTGATGAACGCCGAACTGGCACTGCAGCAGAAGGTCCCGGACATCGAACTGGTGGAGAGCGTGGTGATGCTGCGGACCGTCAAGCGGGTCGGCTGGATGCTGAAGGAGGATACGACGTCGAGCGGCGCGGTGGTGGTGGAGGCCGGAGGACTGCCGGCTGCGGACTGAGCCGTGGACGTCCCGGCCCGCCTCCGGGAAGGGGGCGGGCCGGGGGCTTCCGGGGCTGCTACTGGGACAGCTCGGCCACCTCGTGCGCCTCGAGGCGGCCCCGGCCCGGTGGAACGGGCGCGGCCGCAACCTTGCCGCGGGCGCTCTTGCTGAAGGGCTTCCGGGACTTGGACGGATCAACGGAGATCGGCTCGGGGGAGTCCCCGGCAGGGTTCGCCGGGCGCCGCAGGTGCCAGTCCGTCACGGCCTGGTACGCCGCAGCCACGGCAAGGAGCCGGTCCTCGGCGAAGGGCTGGCCGCCGAGGATGGTGCCGATGGGAACGCCCGCGGAGTCGAAGCCGATGGGCAGGGCGAGTTCCGGCAGGCCGATGGCATCGAACGGGTTGGGGCTGGTCTGCAGCACCACGTCGCACTGCTCGAACAGGTTGTCCAGCACGCGTTCCAGCAGCAGGACCTTGGCACGCTGGCCCAGCACATACTCGTTCGCGCCGAGCATGGAGCCCTGCAGCCAGCCGGTTACCGACACCCCGAAGCTGCGCAGGTCCTTGCGCAGCACCGGCAGGAAGGGCTCGCTGCGTTCCGGCAGCCGGACGTTGTTGAAGGCAGTGCTGGTGAGGGTGTCCCAGTCCTCCGGCAACCGCACGTCGACCACCTGGATGCCTTCAATGCCGGCGAGCTTGTCCAGGAAGGCCTTCCGTGCGGCCGCGGTTTCGGATGAGCCCGCGGTGAAGTCCGGAATGACGCCCACGCGGGTCCCCCAGCGCATGGCCACCTTGTTGCCGCGCTTCACCGGGGTGGCGGCCTGGATCAGGTCCGGAACCGGTGGAAGCCCCAGTGTCCGCGGATCGTTGGGATCCTCGCCGGCCATGGTGCTCAACATGATTGCCGCGTCCTTGGCATCCCTGGCGAGGGGGCCAGGGTGGTCGCGGGTATAGCTCAGGGGGATGATGCCGTACAGCGAGACCCGGCCCATGGTGGGTTTGAGCCCGGTGAGGTTCTGGGCGTTGGAGGGCGCGGTGATGGAACCGCCGGTTTGGGTTCCGACGCTGGACGCCGCCATCCTTGCGGCCACAGCCGTGGCTGAGCCGGACGAGGACCCGCCGGGATTCGTCTGCGGATTCCCCGGCGTCCACGCATTGACGGTGGTGATGCGGCCGTCCGGCGTGGTGGCCCTGGTGGTGGCGAGCGGCCCCATCTGGGTCTTGCCAAGGACGATGCCGCCGGCATTCGCCAGCCTGGAGACCGCCGTTGCGTCAAAAGGGGGAACAAAGTCCTTGAAGATGTAGGAGTTCGCCGTCGTGGGATAAGCGCGGGTGTAGTAGTTGTCCTTGATGGCCAGGGGAATACCGTGCAGGGGACCCTTGTACGCCGCGCCGGCCCGGGCGCGGGCGCTGGCAAGGGCGTCGTCGGCGGCCACGAGGTTGAAAGCCTGGTAGCCCGCATCAAAGGCGCCGATCCGGTCGAGGTAGGCCTCCACCAGGAGTTCCGCACTGAGCCGGCCCTGCCGGATGAGGCTTGCTGCTTCCGCGATGGTCAGTTCGGTGATGTCGGTGAGGGCCTCGGGCCGGACGTCGCCGTAGGCGTCCGGGTTGATGCCTGCGGGCACTGTTGCCGAGGGCGCCGCATGGGCAACGGCGGGAAGCGCCGCCGCGCCCAACGAGGTGGCCGCAGCCAGCACGGCAAACCTGTTGACGAATGACCGGCGGTCGATGGTGCGGTCCATGGGCTGGCTGGTCGAGCTTTCCACCGGGTTCATGCCGTCCTCCGTGCAGTGTCAATCGAGGGGTACAGGGCCGGAGGGGCCGCCTGCTGGGACAAGAGCGCAGGGTCCGCATTGCCTGCCGGGCCGGCGAAAGGCACCTGGTAGGCGCTGAGTTCAGCGACTGTGGTGCGCATGAAGGAGCGCAGGCTGGCCAGGACCGACGCCTGTCCCGGGCTTCCCGTCTCCGGGTCGCTGGCGGTTCCGGCGGGGAGCTGGTTCAGGTCGATGCCGAGCGAGGCGAGGCGGGCCCGGATCATGGTGTCCAGTTCGGCGTCGGTGGGGGGAGTGAGTGGCATGATGCTCCGTTTCTTCGGGGCTGGGGTGCAGCCCGTGCAGCTGAGACAAGGGGATACTTTCACTCCCCCGTGGCGCTGTCATGTCACATAAGTTGCCGGCTCATTTCGCCCCGACGGACCCCGTCGGTTTAATAATTCCGCATTACGGATTTATCTTTCCGGAAACATGCATTCCCTAGCGTTGCTCGTGACCCTGCGGCATCCCGTGTGCCGTCCGTCCTTCAACGAACAGGCACTGGCATGAACTTCACCGCCGACGCAGCACCTTCCCTGCAACCGCCAACCGGGGCGCCCAGGCAGCCGCTCTACAAGTCCCTCTTCTTCCAGATCCTGGTTGCCGTCGTCGCCGGCGTCCTGATCGGCCACTTCTGGCCTGACACCGGCGCGGCGCTTCGCCCCCTGGGTGACGGCTTCATCCAGTTGATCAAGATGATCATCGCGCCGCTGATCTTCCTGGTGATCGTCACCGGCATCGCGGCAGTCAGCGACGTCAAGGCCGTAGGCCGCGTCGGGGTGAAGGCGCTGGCCTATTTCACGGCAGCCACGCTGTTTGCCTTGGTCTTCGGCCTCGTTGTGGGGAACCTTGTCCAGCCCGGCGCGGGACTGAACATCGATCCGGCGTCGCTCTCCCAGGACGCCCTCAACGCGAAAACCGCCACCGCCCCGCCCAAGGACGCCGGCGCCTTTATCCTGGGAATCATTCCCACGAGCGTGGTGGGCGCCTTTGCCGGCAACAGCCTGCTGCAGGTCCTGTGCTTCGCGGTGTTCTTCGGTGCGGCGATCGTCGTCGTCGGCCGTGAACGCTGCCTGCCGGTCATCACCCTGATGGAAACGGTGCTGGAACTGTTCTTCAAGATCATGGGCTGGGTCATGCGGGTGGCTCCCGTGGGAGCCTTCGGCGCCATGGCCTTCATCATCGGACAATACGGCCTGGGCTCGCTGGGCACCTATGCGTTGCTCATCGCAGCCTGCTATGGCGCGGCAATCGTGTTCATCGGGCTGCTGTTCGTGGTGGCATGGGCGTATCCGCGGGTGCCGCTGTGGCAGTTCATGAAGTACACCCGGGAGGAATTCCTCCTGGCGCTGGGCACCGCGTCCACCGAGTCCGTGATGCCACGCATCATGACCAAGCTGACCAACGCCGGCTGTTCCCGCGCCACCACCGGCCTGGTGGTCCCCACCGGCTACTCCTTCAACCTGGACGGCGCCGCGCTTTACCTTTCCATCTCGCTGCTGTTCCTGGCGCAGGCCTTTGGCTACAACCTGGACCTGGGCCAGCAACTTGCCGCCCTTGGGGTCCTCATGCTTACGTCCAAAGGAATGGCCGGCGTACCCGGTTCGGCGTTCCTGGCGCTCTCCGCCACCGCGGGTGCGCTGGGGATCTTCCCGGTGGCCGGCGTCGCGCTGCTCCTTGGCGCGGACCGGTTGATGGACTCCATGCGCGTAGTGGTGAACCTGCTGGGGAACTGCGTTGCCACTTTTGTGGTGGCAAAGTGGGAGGGCCAGTTCGACCGTGCCGCCATGCTTCGCGCCTTTGCCGGTGACATCGCCTTTGCCGGTGGCATTACGACGGCGGAGGCAGCGACGGAGCCAGCCAGCAGCAAAGTGCCGGGTGGCCCCGCAGTGGTGCCCGAAGCAGAACCGTCCCGGCCGGCGGAAACCCTGCCCGTGGAGACGTCCCCTGCGAGGGCGCGGTAGCGCCGCGTTCTGTCGTGCCCGTCATGCACACTGTCCCTATGACCTTTGCGAATGTGGGAACCCTCGAGACCAAACCCGGCCAGCGTGACGCCGTCGTTTCCATCCTGGTCCGGCCCATGGCCGGGCTGAAGGAGGCAGGCTGCCTGCTGTATGAGGTCGGCATCAACGATGCCGCGCCGGACACGGTGTTCGTATGTGAACTGTGGGAATCGCCGGAGGCCCACCGGGCTTCGCTGGAACTGGACAGCGTGCAGGCTGCCATAACCGAGGCCATGCCCCTGCTGTCCGGCGAAATGGGCGGCCACCAGTTCACGGTGCTTGGTTCTCCACTCCGTTAGCCTTCCGCGCCCCATTGCCCTGTGCCCCGCCCGCCCCAGCAAGTAAGCTTCCGGGCAACGGCTGGACACGGAGCAAAGGGGTAAGGGAGACGCATGAAACCGCTGCCTGCATTGGAACTTGTTACCCGCCTGGAGGATGCCGAGTGGCTGGATCCTGTGGCCAAGAAGGTCCGAAAGGTGGTGAAGCGGGTTATCCGCCCGAAGTGGGCACGCGACGTCCTCCATGGCGTTCCCATAGGGCACCCCGTGCATCCGCTGGCGGTCCAGGTGCCGCTCGGGGCCTGGATATCGGCCGCTGTACTGGATGCTTTCCCCGGTAATGATCGGGCTGCCGCAGTCCTGATCGGAATGGGAACCGGCACCGCTGTGCCCTCCGCCGTCGCAGGTTTTACCGATTGGAGCCAGTTGCACCCCCAGCAGCAGCGGGTGGGGCTGGTTCACGCTGCCGCCAACATCACCGCAACGGGCCTATACCTTGCCTCCTTGGTTGCACGTGCCCGGGGCGGCCGGGGAAGCGGCAAGGTGCTCGCTTACCTGGGCCTTGCCGTGGTGGGTGCGGGCGGTTTCCTGGGTGGCCACCTGACCTACCGGCAGGCGGCCGGCGTTAACCACAGCGAGGAGATCCCGCACCGCTTCCCGGCCGGCTGGCAGCCCCTGGCACCGCTGGCGGAACTGCCGGACGGCAAGCTGCACAAGGTTGTTGTTGCCGAAATCCCGTTGCTTGTCTACCGGGAGGCAGAAGATGTGCGCGTTCTGTCCGATGTCTGCAGCCACCTCTCCGGGCCGCTTCACGAAGGCAAGCTGAAGGGCGGCAGGCTTCAGGCCGGGGCGGTTCAGGCTGCCGGGGCTTCTGGCGGTGGTGATGGCAGCGGCGACCCGTGCGTCGTCTGCCCCTGGCACGGAAGCACCTTCTCGCTCCGTACGGGAGAAGTCCAGGCTGGCCCCGCAACGGCACGGCAGCCACTGTTCGAGACCCGTGTGAGCGACGGCCTCGTGGAAGTGTGCCTGCCGGGGGCTGAGTAGGCGCGCTCGCCTGAGGCCTTAGCCGGGCGTGCGCCCGGCCGCAGGGCAGGGCGGTGTCCCGCCCGCGTACTTGGCACCGTCTATTTGGCCGGGTCTGCGGCGGGCATGTGGTGCCAGCTAGGTCAGCGCCGGGTAGCCGGCCCTTAGCGGGTCGCGGGCCCAAACGGCCGGCAGGGCATAGAAGTCCTCCCATAAGGGGTCGTCCGCCGGCAGGTCGTCCGGGTCCAGCAGGTTGTCACCCACAGGTTCCTCGGGTGGAGGTTCCACGTAAGGGAGGTCTCCGGCAGGGCAGCCATGAGTAGTGGTCATGGATGGATACGGCAGCAGGCCAGGCGTTTGCCCGGTGTGCTGCTCCTTCGGTTTTGGCCGCGCCGGCACGTCCGGCCAGTGGGGTGGTTCCCAGTCCTGGTGTTCGCTTGTGTAGTGGCGGCCGGCGGGTGAGGTCCAGCCGGGTGGTGCGGTTGTGGTGGCGGGGGTGGGTTTCCAGCCGCTGGTGTGGCGGAGTTTGTGGTGTTTCGGGCAGGGCTGGCCGAGGTTCGAGACTCCTGT
>NZ_JARCCZ010000018.1:0-132209 GCF_048957775.1 Pseudarthrobacter sp. CC4
TTCTTCGATGACCCCGACGTCATCGCCAAGGCCTCCCGCGGCCTCGGCGAAGCCATGGTGGGCATCAACGTCGACGAAATCCCCCAGCCCCACCGCCTCGCCGAGCGCGGCTGGTAACAGCTTCAAAAGCAGTACGACGGCGGGGGGTCACCCGGGAAGGTGACCCGCCGCCGTCGTTCGTTTATCCCAAGTAGGTAGCGCTAAGTGTCGTTTTGGAGGTTCAAAACGACACTTAGCGCTACCTACTTGGAAACCCTTACTCCAGGCCGCGGCGCTTCAGCAGCGGTTCCAGGCGGGCGTCGCGGCCGCGGAGGCTGCGGAAGGATTCCAGGGGGTCCCGGCTGTTACCTCGTGACAGCAGCTCCTGGCGGAAGCGCTGGCCGTTCGCGCGTGTCAGGCCGCCGTTTTCGGTGAACCAGTCCACCGTTTCCGCGTCCAGGACCTCGCTCCAGATGTAGGAGTAGTAGCCTGCTGCGTACCCTGCGCCTGCGAAGACGTGCTGGAAGTAGCCGGTGCGGTAGCGCGGCGGAATCAGGGCGTGGGCGATTCCCGCGGCAGCGAGGGCCTTGTCTTCGAAAGCCAGGGCGTCTTCCGGAACATCGCCGGCCCCGAGGACATGCCAGGCAAGGTCCAGCAAGGCCGCGCCCAGGTACTCGGTGGTGGCAAAACCCTCGCCCCACAGCCGGGATTCGTTGAGCTTTTCCACGACGGCGGCCGGCAGCGGCTCACCGGTGGCGTGGTGGCGCGCATAATGTTCCAGGACTTCGGGCCACATGATCCACATTTCATTGACCTGGGACGGGTACTCAACGAAGTCGCGGGGAACTGACGTGCCGGAAAACCGCGGGTACGTAACGTTGGAGAAGAGCCCGTGCAGGGCGTGGCCGAATTCGTGGAACGTGGTCCGCAGCTCGTCCAGGGTCAGCAGGGTTGGCTCGCCGGCCGGCGGCTTGGAGATGTTCAGGTTGTTGATGACAACAGGCTTGGTTCCCAGCAGCGCCGACTGTTCAACCAGGGAATTCATCCAGGCCCCGCCACGCTTTGACTCGCGGGTGTAGTAGTCGCCCAGGAACAGGCCCAGTCCCTCACCGTCCTCGTCCCGGACCTCCCAAATGCGTACATCAGGGTGGTAGCCGGAGAGGTCGTCCCGCTCGTGGAACGTGATGCCGTACAGGGATGTGGCGGCGAAGAAAACCCCGTCGGCCAGGACCCGGTCAAGTTCGAAATAGGGACGCAGCGCCTGTTCGTCCACCGCATACTTCCCGCGGCGGACCCTGGCGGAGTAGAAGGCCCAGTCCCAGGCCTCCAGCGGATGGCCCGCAGCCTCGGCCAGCGCCGCCGCTTCGGCGTCCGCGTTCCGCACCGCTGCCGGGGCCATGCGGCTAAGCATGGCCTGGACCGATTCGAAGTCCGGAGCAGTTTGGCGGTCCACCACCAGCTCGGCGTAGTTGGCAAAGCCGAGCAGCGATGCCTTCTCGGCGCGGAGCCGCGCCATTGATGTTGCCAGGTCCAGCACGTCGAGGCTGCCGCCGCTGCTGCCGCGGGCTACGGAGGCTTCGAAGAGCCGACGGCGGACGTCGCGGTTTTCGAGGGCGGCCAGGGCGGGCTGGTTGCTGGGCTGGATCAGCGTCAGCAGGAACTTCCCGTCATGGCCGGCCGCGCGGGCGGCCTCGGCAGCGCTGGCAATGTCATCCGCCGGCAGGCCGGCCAGATCCCCGGCATGGTCAAGCAGGATGGCGGCCGACTTCATTCCGTCCTTGACCCGCTGTCCGAACTCCGTGCCCAGCTGTGAGAGTTCGGCGTTGATGGCGCGGAGCCTCTCCTGGCCCGGGCCGTCAAGCTGGATGCCGGACTGCCGGAATTCCCTGAGGTATTCCTCCACCAGCCGGGTGGACTCGGCATCACATTGGGCCGTATCGATGGCTGCAAAGCGCTCGAAAAGTCCACGGTTCAGGAAGATCTCGTCCTGGTGGGCTGAGAAGAGGGGGGAAAGTTTCGTTTCGAGGTCCCGGATCCGGTCTGACGCGTCCGCTGACACCAATGTGAAGAAGGACGCGGCGGCCCGGTCCAGCAGGCGGCCGGAGCGCTCCATCGCCAGCGCCGTGTTGTCGAAGGTGGCCGGTGCCGGGGTGTCCACGATTCCCTGGATCTCGGCCAGGTGTTCGGCGAGGCCCGCTTCGATGGCTTCCTCGTAGTGGGCGGGTTCGATCCCGGCGAAGGGAGGAAGTCCGTACGGCAGGGGACTGGGCGCCAGAAGGGGGTTGGTCATGAACTAAAACCTTTCACAGCAGGCCACGCTTCTCAATGTGCGCCACGCCACGCCGCCGTCCCTACAATGGCAGCTATGGGGACCATATCCGGCAGGGGGCCGGTGCATATCCGCGCCCATGCTTCCGCGTCGGCCTTGGCCGTTTCGGTGCTCCTGGCAGGGGCCTTGGCAGGCTGCGGCCTGTTGGCGGAGCAGGACGGGTCCACGGCCCGGGCGGGAAACTCCGCTTCCGCCGGGGCGGTTCCGGCAGCGGGCGGTTCCGGCAGTTCTGGTCCCGTGACGGCCACAACCCCTGCTCCGCCGTCCACACCGACACCAACCCCGACCCCCGGCAAAGGGCCTGCCTGCCCCGTGCTCCGCTGCACTTCGGTGCTGGTCACCGGAGACATGCTGGTGCACGCGCAGCTGTGGCAGCAGGGACAGCACGACGCGGCGGCCGCAGGCAAGCCGGGAATGGACTTCGTGCCGCTCCTGGAAGGCCAGCGCAGGTACATCAACAACAGCGACCTCGCCATCTGCCACCTGGAAACTCCCGTATCCGGTCCGGACGGCCCGTTCTCGGCCTATCCCTCCTTCAACGTTCCGCCGCAGATCATTACCGCCTCAAAAGAGGTCGGCTACCAGGCCTGCACAACGGGCAGCAACCACACCATCGACCGCGGGACGGACGGACTGCTGCGAACCCTGGATACCCTGGACGCCGCCGACCTCAAACACACAGGCTCCTACCGGACCGAAACCGAGTCCCAAAAGATCCTCATTATGCAGACGGCGGCGGCAAAGATCGCTGTTGTCCAGGGAACCTACGGGCTGAACGGGCTGGTTCCGGACCATCCCTGGCAGGTGGACATGCTCGATGCCCCCACCATGATCGCCAAGGCGGAGAAAGCGCGGGCGCAGGGGGCGGACATCGTGCTGGCGGCCATGCATGCGGGGGACGAATACGCCAGTGAACCCAACGTCCAGCAGCAGGAGGTGGCGCGTGCCCTGGCGGACAGCGGCCAGTTCAACCTGGTCTACGGACACCACGCGCACGCCGTGCAGCCCATTGAAAACTACAAGGGCACCTGGATCGTGTACGGGCTGGGCAACGCCATCACGGAACTTTCCCCGTGGTATGTGGTCAATAATGAGGGCCTGCTGGTCAGGGTACAGTTCGGCCAGGACACGTCGGGCAGATGGTCAGCCACGGACCTGGCCTGGGCTCCTTCGGTTATTGTCCGGGATCCCTACCGCTGGTGTTCGGTGGCCTCCGACGCGCCGCAGGGGCCCTGTGCCGGGCCGGAAGCCGACGCCGCGACCAGGGAGCGTACTCTGGGGGTGGTCGAGTCCATGGACGCCCCGTCCGCCGGCGCCCACGAATTCCTGGTCACCCGGGAGCCGTGAGGCGGTTCCCCAAGGGGAGTGCCGCCGTCGTCCTTTAACGCCGTGCGTGCTTAGCGAGGGCGCCGCGCCGCGTGTTCCCTGGCCAGTTCCGCGTAGTGGTCATCCGGATGGCCCGGAACAAAGCTGCCGTACTTGCGCTCCGCTGCCGTGCGGATCAGGAAGTCCGCGATGGCCGGATTCTTGGGCAGGAGGGAGCCGTGCAGGTAGCTGGCCACTATATTGCGGTAGCGGGCACCCTCGTGGCCGTCACTGCTGTTGTTGCCCATACCCTTCGGGGTGGAGCCCAAAGGCCGCACGCCGCTGCCAAGGGTGGTCTGGCCGCTGTGGTTCTCATAACCCAGGACTTCGCCGAACTCCGGGGTGGAGACCTTGACGTTGCCGATCAGGCGTTCGTCCGTCCCGTGGGTTTCCACGTCCAGGATGCCGATGCCCGGGATCACGGCGCCTGTGCGGGTCTTGAAGAAGTGTCCGAAGAGCTGGTACAGCCCACAGATGACAAGCATCGGCGCACCGTCCTCAGCCAGGTCCTTAAGTACTCCGGCCCGCGACTGCAGGTCGTCCTGGATCACCAGCTGGCCGCTGTCCTGGCCGCCGCCGCCCACGATAATGTCCACGCCGTCGGGGAACGGATCCCCCACGTTGTACTCGACCAGCTCCGGAGTGTAGCCGTGCCACCTGATCCGCTGCTGCAGGACCAGGGCATTGCCCCAGTCGCCGTAGATGTTCATGTCCCGCGGGTAGAGCTGCACCACGCGGAGGGTGCCCTTGCTCTCAGAGTTCTCCCGTGCGCGGTCCGCACCTGCCTGGCTCAAGAGACAACCTCCACGGTGGTGATTTTGGACAGTTCACGGCGGATGGCCAGCATGGCGGTGTAGGTGCAGAAGATGCGCTTCGGCTTTCCCCGGGCTTCCCGGATGAAGGCTGCAAGGGCCGGCGCAATGTCCGTCTGCACACTGCCGACGGGGACGTCGTCGTATTGCAGCCGGAGGGCCATGTCATAGGCGCGGGACCCGGTCAGCTGGTCCACCCCGCCTTCCCGCAGGGAATCGAACTCAACATCCCACAGCCACGACATATCCCGGCCGTCCGCATAGTTGTCATTGATGGCGATCATGGTGGCGTAGCCTCGGGCCGGGAAGGACTTCAGGCCGAGCCGGAAGCCGCTCGGGTTCTTGACCAGGACCAGGTCCAGGGGCTGGCCGTCCACGGTAAGGCTTTCCCCGCGTCCGAATGCCGGTGCCACGTGGGACAGCGCATCCAACAGGGTCTCATGGTTGGCCGTGGCGGCGCCGCTGCCGCAGATGCTCCGCGCGAGCGTCAGCGCCGCGGCCGCATTGAAGATGTTGTAGACACCCCGAAGCTTCATGCCTGTGCTGACCGTGACGCCGTCGTACTCGAACTCGGCCGTGTCCGCGCCCACCATGCGAAGGACGACGTCGGCAGCGGGCTTCTCCGGCAGGCCCGCCGGGGCGGGACTGCCGGGAGCGGCCCGCATATCATCGTCGTTGGGGAAGGTGCCCAGGAGCGAATCGTCCAGGCCGAAGTATTTGACGTCCTGGCCGGTCAGCGTTTCGGCGATCCGGGCCACCCTGGGATCCTCACGGTTCAGCACCACCGTCCCGGTGGTCTTGGCAGCGATGTGCTGGAGCAGTTGGGCCGTCTTGTCGATTTCACCAAAGCGGTCCAGCTGGTCGCGGAGGACGTTCAGCAGCAGGCAGTAGCGCGGCGGCACGCTGTTGACGAAGTGCACGGCGTGGGCTTCGTCGAGTTCCAGGACCGCGACGTCGGCGTCGAGCCGGCCGCGCCAATCCACCTCGCCCAGCAGGGCTGCGGCCACACCGCGGGTGAAGTTGCTCCCCGTGCGGTTGGTGAAGACCTTGAGGCCCTGGCTTTCCAGCAGCTCCACCACCATTTTGGTGGTCGTGGTTTTGCCGTTGGTGCCGCTGACAACAGCGACGCCGTGGGGGAGCGTGGTGAGCGTCCGCCGCATGAAGCCGGGGTCGATTTTTTCAACCACCAGCCCCGGCAGGGCGGACCCGCCACCCCTGAGCCGGGAGACGCGGCGGACCAGCTTGCCGAGCGGAACACTGAAGTAGAGCATGTTTTGAATATATCCCAGCAACGGCATGCAACCTCCGCCAGGCGCCTGCTAGGAGCCAGGCAGGATGGTTTGGGCGCTTATGCTGGTTGGATGGCAAATTCCCCTTCAGCTGATTCTGCGCGCCCGGGCGCCGGCCTTCGGATCGGTGTGCTGGCGCTCCAGGGCGACTTCCGCGAGCACCTCCGTGCGATCGAACGGACGGGTGCCCAGGCTGTGGGCGTCCGCCGCCCGAAGGAACTGGACGGGTTGGACGGGCTGGTGATTCCGGGCGGCGAGTCCACTGCAATCGACAAGCTGGCGCGCGCCTTTGATCTGGCCGAACCGCTGCGGGAACGCATCGCCGAAGGCCTGCCCGTCTATGGCTCATGTGCGGGGATGATCCTGCTTGCCGACGACATTGCCGATCCCGCGACTGACCTGTCCGGGGCACCGCAGCAGACCTTCGGCGGCCTGGACATCACCGTCCGCCGCAACGCCTTCGGCCGGCAGCGCGAGTCCTTCGAGACGGACCTGGAGTTCAAAGGCCTTGAATTCAGCGCAACGGAAGACGGCGTCCCGCCCGTCCATGCCGTGTTCATCCGGGGGCCCTGGGTGGAGAGGGTGGGTCCCGGCGTCGAAATCCTTGCCCAGGTTGAGCCGGCCGACCCGGAACACGCGTCCCACGCGGTCCCGCTGCCCGGGACGGCTAGAATTGTTGCAGTGCGTTCCGGCCAGTTGCTGGCCACCTCCTTCCACCCGGAAGTGACTGGGGAGAAACGCGTACACGAACTTTTTATCCGCATGATCAGAGGAGAAGCGTAGAGCATGTCAGGCCACTCCAAATGGGCAACGACCAAGCACAAGAAGGCCATCCTCGATAGCCGGCGCGCCAAGTCGTTTGCCAAGCTGATCAAGAATATTGAAGTTGCCGCGCGCATGGGCGGCCCTGACCTGCAAGGCAACCCGGGCCTGGAACTCGCCGTCACCAAAGCGAAGAAGACGTCTGTCCCGGCCGACAACATCGACCGTGCCATCAAGCGCGGAGCCGGGCTCACCGGTGAAGTGGTCGATTACACCGAGATCATGTACGAATGCCGCGGCCCGCAGGGTTCCGCCCTGCTGATCGAATGCCTCACGGACAACAAGAACCGCGCCGCCTCCGAGGTCCGCCTCGCGATCTCCCGCAACGGCGGCACCATTGCCGATCCCGGCTCGGTGAGCTACCTGTTCAGCCGCAAGGGCGTGGTGACGCTGCCCAAGAAGGACCTGACCGAGGACGACGTCCTGATGGCTGTCCTGGACGCCGGAGCCGAGGAAGTCAAGGACAACGGCGAAACCTTCGAGATCCACTCAGACCCCAAGGACCTTCAGGCCGTCCGCGACGCCCTGAAGGAGGCCGGCATCGAGTACGACACTGATGAGGCTGAGTTCGTTCCGTCCATGGAAGTTCCCCTGGATCTGGAAGCAGCCAGGAAGTTCATGAAGCTCGTTGACGCGCTGGAAGACCTCGACGACGTCCAGAACGTCTACAGCAACGCCGACCTCAGCGACGACGTCCAGGCCGCCCTGGAATCTGAGTGACGTACCGCCCGCCCGCCGCACCCGCCCAACCGTGACGCTGCGCGTCCTCGGGGTGGACCCGGGCCTGACCCGATGCGGGATCGGCGTGGTGGACGTGGAACGGAACCGGCGGGCCACCATGGTTGCGGTGGGCGTCGTGGGCACCTCGCCCGACGAAAGCCTCGACCAGCGGCTCCTGGTCATAGCCACCTCGATCGATGAATGGCTGGACCGTTATGAACCGCAGGTCCTCGCCGTCGAGCGCGTCTTTTCCCAACTGAACGTCAGCACGGTGATGGGCGTGGCCCAGGCGTCGGGCGTGGTGATCGCCGCCGCTGCCCGGCGGGGGATCCCGGTGGCCCTGCATACGCCGTCGGAGGTCAAGGCGGCCGTCACCGGCAGCGGTTCCGCCAACAAGGATGCCGTGACGAAGCTGGTCACCAAGATCCTTCGCCTCGATGCGCCGCCACGGCCTGCGGATGCGGCCGACGCCCTGGCGCTGGCCATCACCCACGCCTGGCGGTCAGGCAGCGGCACCTCCAACAAGGGTGCAGTCACCACCGGACCCGGCAGTCCATCGCTCACTTCCGCCCAGCGGGCCTGGGCCGAGGCGGAAGCAAAGGCGCGCCGCGCACGCTGATTGTCCCGGCGGCTTGCTAGGGTATTCGTAGATATGTTCGGATAGCCGGTCCTGCTCCCTGGAGCCCGGCAATACACCAGGAGCCCGGCCTTGATCAGTTTCCTACGCGGGACGGTAGCGCACGTGGGTCTTTCCACGGCTGTCATTGACCTCAACGGTGCGGGCATGAGCGTCAACGCCACCCCGCAAACCCTGAGCCGGCTTCGCGCCGGGGAAGAGGGCCAGCTCTTCACCTCGTTGATTGTGCGGGAGGATTCGCTCACCCTTTTCGGTTTCGCGTCCGACGACGAGCGTGAGGTTTTCGATGTCCTGCTCAGCGTGAGCGGGGTTGGCCCCCGGCTGGCGCTGGCTGTCCTGGCCGTGCACGAACCGGAGGCCATCCGGGTGGCCGCGCACACCGGGGACAGCAAGACGTTCACCAAGGTGCCGGGCATCGGTCCCAAGGTGGCCGGGCGGATCGTGCTGGAGCTGGCCGGAAAACTTGTGCCGCACGGCACCGCGGGTGCCGCAGCGGCGTCCACGGCAGCCGAGGCCGCCTGGAAACCGCAGGTGGTAGCCGCGATGACGAGCCTGGGCTGGTCCGAGAAGGACGCCTCGGCAAGCATCGACAAAGCCCTGGCGGACGAGCCCGAGGTTTCCTTCCGCGGCAACGTGCCGGAGATCCTGCGCACTACCCTCCGGTGGCTGGGCCAGGACGGCGCGCGCGCCGGCAACCGGGTAGGCAGCCGTGGCTGAACCGTCCCTCGTGGCCGCGGGCGAGGAACCTGAGGAGCGGGCCATTGAGGCAGCGCTCAGGCCCAAGAACCTCGACGACTTCGTGGGCCAGCACCGGGTGCGGAAACAGCTGTCCCTGGTGCTGAAGGCGTCACGGATGCGCGGCCGCAGCGCGGACCACGTGCTGTTCTCGGGCCCGCCAGGCCTGGGTAAAACGACTCTCGCCATGATCGTTGCGTCCGAAATGAGCGCCCCGCTGCGGATCAGCAGCGGTCCCGCTATCCAGCACGCTGGAGACCTCGCCGCCATACTGTCCTCCCTTTCCGAGGGCGAGGTCTTGTTCCTGGACGAGATCCACCGCATGTCCCGGCCGGCGGAAGAGATGCTGTATATGGCCATGGAGGATTTCCGGGTGGACATCGTGGTGGGCAAGGGCGCAGGTGCCACCGCAATCCCGCTCGAGCTGCCGCCTTTCACCCTGGTGGGCGCCACCACCCGCGCCGGCCTGCTGCCCGGGCCCTTGCGCGACCGGTTCGGATTCACCGGCCACCTGGAGTTCTACTCCGTCCCCGAGCTCGAACTCGTGCTGCGCCGCTCTGCCGGCCTGCTGGACCTCAAAGTCAATTCCGCCGGTTTCAGCGAAATAGCGGGACGATCCCGGGGCACCCCCCGTATTGCCAACAGGTTGCTGCGGCGAGTGCGGGACTGGGCCCTGGTCCACGGAATTGAGCAGATTGACGCGCGGGCGGCGTCCGCTGCCCTGGACATGTACGAGGTGGACAAGAAGGGCCTGGACCGGCTTGACCGCGCCGTCCTTGAAGCACTCATCACCAAATTCGGCGGCGGGCCCGTGGGGCTGTCCACGCTCGCGATCGCCGTCGGCGAAGAAACCGAAACAGTGGAAACGGTCGCGGAGCCCTTCCTGGTACGGGAAGGACTCCTGGGCCGCACCCCCCGGGGCAGGATAGCCATGGCTCCCGCCTGGACGCACCTCGGCTATGCCATTCCGTCAGGAGTCTTCGCGAAGGAGCAGCTGGACCTGTTCGAACCGGCCGGGGACGCCGAACCCGCGGGCGGCTGGGCCCCGGAGGGCCCATAGGCAGGCTGCGTTCAGCTTTTCCCTTTAGACTGGTATGACGCTCGGCACGTTCGGGTCTTTGTTTCGTGGGCGGCCACCGGCCTCCTGCGTCGCTGGGGAAGGGAACCCGACAGGCTTTTGCCTGCCTTACTGTCCTGCCCCGGCCGGAGCGAAGCCGAAGTTGCTGGAAAATCAGCTATGTAAATAAAGGACGGAATTCCCCTTGGATCCAATGTCAATTCTCCTGTTCGTCATGCTCGGCGTCTTCATCTTCATGATGTTCCGCCGCAACAAGAAGACGCAGCAGCAGCAGGCGGAGCTCCAGTCGAAGTTCGGCCCGGGCGTGGAGGTAATGACCAGCTTCGGCCTGTTCGGCCGCATCGTGGCCATCGACGAGGAGGAAAACAAGGTCACCCTGGAACTGTCGCCGGGCAACCTCGCCACCGTGCACCGTCAGGCCGTCACCAAAATTGTGGAACCCGCGGTGGCAGCCGAGCCCGAGGTTGTTTCCCCGGCCGTGCCGGACGATGCTTCCTCCCTGACGGCGTCCGAAGGCGGCAGCACCGCTGCGACGGCGGAGACACCGGACGAAACCCCGCAGCGCCTCAATGACGAGGGCAAGAAGGACAGCTAGTCCCCGCTGCTTCCCAACAACCTCTACCGCTGCGGACCGCCGCCGGTGCAAGCACGGCAGGCACCGGCGGTTCCTCCGTGAATAAGAGAAAGATCGACAATGGCACGAACTGGCCCCAAAAAACCAGGCCTCCGGGTCCTGGTCTGGCTCGGTGTAATCCTCGCCGCACTAACTGCCGTCCTGGCCGGAGGCACCCTTGCCGGACAGGCAAACTGGGCACCCAAACTGGCCCTGGACCTCGAAGGCGGCACCCAGATGATCCTGGCGCCGAAGGTCGAGGGCGGCTCGGACATCAATGAGGAACAGCTCAACCAGGCCGTGGCGATCATCCGCCAGCGTGTTGACGGTTCAGGTGTTGCCGAGGCTGAGATCAGCACCCAGTCCGGGCGCAACGTGGTGGTCAGCCTTCCCGGCACCCCCTCGAGCCAGACCCGAGACCTGATCCAGGCCTCGGCGGACATGAACTTCCGCCCCGTCCTGCTCGCCGGAGCAGGTGCACCGGTGCCGGAGGAGCAGCGGGCGCCCGAGGACCAGCTGCCAAAGCCGACGGCGGAACCTGCCAACAGCAGCGACACGAACTGGATCACCCCTGAGGTCTACCGCCAGTTCGAGACGCTGGACTGCGACAACCCTGCCCAGGACAAGCAGGAACGCTCGGACCCGGCCAAGCCGCTGGTGACTTGCGAGCCTGCCACCGACTCTACCCCTGCCATCAAGTACATCCTCGGCCCGGTGGAGGTCAAGGGCAGCAACATCGTCACGTCCTCCTTCCAGCTCCAGCAGGGTGCGCAGGGTGCCGTCACGAACGACTGGGCGGTCAACATCCAGTTCGACGACGAGGGAACAGCCAAGTTCAAGGAGGTCACGGAACGCCTGAACCAGTTCTACGTGGCCGCCGGCGGTGACGCAGGCAACGACCCCAAGGCCCAGTTCGCCATTGTTCTTGATGACCAGGTCATTTCCGCGCCCCGGTCCCTTGCGGTCATCACCGACGGACGCCCGCAGATCACCGGCGGGTTCACCGAACAAAGTGCCAAGGCCCTGTCCGACCAACTCCGGTTCGGCGCCCTCCCCATCAGTTTCGAAATCCAAAGCGAACAGCAGATTTCCGCCACCCTGGGCGGGGAACAGCTGCGGATGGGCCTCCTCGCGGGCCTTATCGGACTCCTGCTCGTGGTGGTCTACTCGCTGTTCCAGTACCGGGCGCTTGGCTTCGTGACCATCGCGTCGCTGGTGGTGGCCGGCATCCTCACGTATCTCGCCATCGCCATCCTGGGCTGGACGGAGAACTACCGCCTGTCCCTGGCCGGCGTGGCGGGCATCATCGTGGCCATCGGCCAGACGGCCGACTCGTTCATCGTCTACTTCGAGCGGATCAGGGATGAGCTCCGTGAAGGCCGCGGCCTGGTTTCCGCCGTCGAAAACGGCTGGAAGCGGGCCAAGCGGACCGTCCTGGCCTCCAAGGCCGTCAACCTGCTGGCAGCCCTGGTCCTGTACTTCGTGGCCGTGGGCAACGTGCGCGGGTTCGCCTTCACCCTCGGCCTGACGGCCATCGCCGACCTCATCGTGGTGTTCATGTTCACCCACCCCACGCTGCAGCTCCTGGCCCGCACCAGATTCTTCGGCGAGGGCCACCCGCTGTCCGGCCTCGATCCCAAGCGCCTCGGTGCCGTCCCGCTTTACCGCGGTGCCGGGCGTGTCCGTACCCCGGACGCCAAGCCGGCCGTGGTCCGCACCAAGAACGCCGGCGCGGCAGCGGAAGCCGAACGCAGGATGACCATTGCGGAACGCCGACTGGCGGAGAAGCAGGAGCAGCTTGCGGGCTCCTCGAAGTCCGCAGCGAAGGAGAACAAGTAATGTCAGGCTTCGCCAACTTCGGCAACGAGCTCTACACCGGAAAACGCTCCTACAACTTTGTCGGCGCCAAGAAACTCTGGTTCATCATTGCGGCGGTGGCTGTTGCGCTGTCCATTCTCATCCCGGTGGCCAAGGGCGGCTTCAACCTTGGCATCGAGTTCCGCGGCGGATCGGAGTTCACGGTCTCCAACGTGCAGACCACGGATGCAGCCGTGGGGGAGAAGGCCGTCACCGATGTGG
This sequence comes from Pseudarthrobacter sp. CC4, assembly GCF_048957775.1. Taxonomy (NCBI): domain Bacteria; kingdom Bacillati; phylum Actinomycetota; class Actinomycetes; order Micrococcales; family Micrococcaceae; genus Pseudarthrobacter; species Pseudarthrobacter sp. CC4. The sequence continues at coordinate 12,459 of NZ_JARCCZ010000018.1, forward strand.
TGCCCGGCAGTGTCCCCCGCGTGGCGAACGTCGCCGGCACCACCATGCGGATCCAAACGGACAAACTCACCGATGATGAGACGCTTCGCATCAAGGAGGGACTCACCGGCGCGTACGGTGTCACCGAGAACGAGGTGACGTCCACCTTCGTCGGTCCCACCTGGGGCGCCGATGTCACCAAGCAGGCGCTGATCGGCCTGGTGGTCTTCGTGCTCCTCGCGGCCGTGCTGATGGCCCTGTACTTCCGCACGTGGAAGATGTCGCTCTCGGCAATTGCCGGCATGGCGGTGACGATGTTCATCACTGCCGGCGTCTACGCCCTCAGCGACTTCGAGGTTACCCCTTCGGCCATCATCGGTTTCCTGACCGTCCTCAGCTACTCCCTCTACGACACGGTGGTGGTGTTCGACAAGATCCGCGAGAATACCGCGGACCTGGACGCCTCGACCCGCCGGACGTTCGCCGAGGAGGTCAACCTCGCCGTCAACCAGACCCTGGTCCGCTCGATCAACACCATGATGGTGGCAATCCTCCCCGTGGGGGCCATCCTCTTCATCGGCGCCGGACTCCTGGGCGCCGGTACCCTGCGCGACCTTTCCCTTGCGCTGTTCGTCGGAATCCTCATCGGAACGGCGGCCACGATCTTCGTGGCGGCCCCGATGTACGCCTGGCTGCGGCAGAATGAGCCTGACCTCGTCAGGCAGGCCAAGCGCGTTGAGCAGAGGCGTGCCACCGCCGGGCGGAACGCGGCTGCGGAGCCCGCCCAGGCCTGACTTTTCAGCAGGGGCCGGACGGCGCCAGGAACCTGGCGTTGTCCGGCCCGTCGGCGTTTAAGGGGCCGGTTATAAAAGTCACCGCCGCGGGGAATAGACTGAAGTAATTAAAACGGTGGTGAGGGGTACTTCATTGGAAGAACGTTCGGCGTCGGCGCCAACGGCACAAGGAGACAAAAGTCCTGCCCCCGGCATGCAGACCGGGGTGGCCGCCTCCGCGCGCCCCGGGCCGCTCGTTCCGGTCGACAACTCCGGGTCCCGTCCCACATTCCCCGGCCGCAGGGAGCGCACCCGCTCCAGGCTCGCCCGGCTGACGGGGCGCAGCACGGCCACGTACTCACCCATTCTTGAACCACTGTTGAGGACCGTCCGGGCCAACAATCCCAAAGAGGACTTCGACCTTATCCAGCGGGCGTTCGACGTCGCTGAGCAGAGCCACCGCGGGCAGAAGCGCAAAAGCGGCGATCCTTACATCACGCATCCGGTGGCCGTGGCCACCATCCTCGCCGAACTGGGCCTGAGCGGCACAACGCTTGCCGCCGCCCTGCTCCATGACACGGTGGAGGACACCCCCTACACCCTCGCCGACCTCAAGCGGGACTTCGGGCCCGAAGTTGCCATGCTGGTGGACGGCGTGACCAAGCTGGACAAAGTCAGCTTCGGCGAGGCGGCGCAGTCCGAAACCGTCCGCAAGATGGTTGTGGCGATGGCCAAGGACATCCGCGTGCTGATGATCAAACTGGCCGACCGGCTGCACAACGCGCGGACCTGGCGCTTCGTGTCGGCCGAATCCTCAGCCCGCAAGGCCCGCGAAACCCTCGAAATTTTCGCCCCGCTGGCGCACCGGCTGGGCATGAACACCATTAAGTGGGAACTGGAGGATCTTTCCTTCGCCGCGCTGTATCCCAAGGTGTACGAAGAAATTGTCCGCATGGTGGGGGACCGGACCCCCGAGCGGGAGAAGAGCCTGAGCGTCATCCGGGACCAGATCACCGAAGACCTGCGCGCCGCGAAGATCAAGGCGACCATCACTGGCCGTCCGAAGCACTACTATTCCATCTACCAGAAGATGATCGTCCGCGATAAGGACTTCGACGACATCAACGACCTCATGGGTGTCCGGGTGCTGGTGGACTCGGTCAGGGACTGTTACGCCGCGCTGGGCACCATGCATTCGCGCTGGAACCCGCTGCCCGGCAGGTTCAAGGACTACATCGCGATGCCCAAGTTCAACATGTACCAGTCGCTGCACACCACGGTGATCGGGCCCGGCGGCAAACCCGTGGAAATCCAGATCCGCACCCATGAAATGCACCGCCGGGCTGAATACGGCGTCGCTGCACACTGGAAGTACAAGGACCAGCCCAACCGCACGGCCGTCGGCCCGGGCAGCCCCCGCGACGGGGACATGGGCTGGCTGCGTTCCCTGGTGGACTGGCAGCAGGAAACCTCCGATCCCGGCGAGTTCCTTGATTCGCTCCGCTTCGAAATCAACGCCCGGGAGGTCTTTGTCTTCACCCCCAAGGGCGAGGTCATGGCACTGCCGGCGGGATCCACCCCCGTGGACTTTGCCTACGCCGTGCACACCGAGGTGGGCCACCGCACCATCGGCGCCAGGGTCAACGGCAAGCTGGTTCCGCTCAATAGTGAACTGAACCACGGTGACTGGGTGGAGATCTTCACCTCGAAGGCTGAGGGGGCAGGGCCGAGCCAGGACTGGCAGCACTTCGTCAAGAGCGCCAGGGCCCGGAACAAGATCCGCCAGTGGTTCAGCAAGGAACGCCGCGAAGAAGCCATTGATCGCGGCAAGGAACTGCTGACCCGTGCAATGCGGAAGCAGAACCTTCCCCTGCAGCGGCTCATGACCCACGAGGCCCTCGCAGCGGTGGCGGAGGAATTCAAGTACGTCGACATCTCCGGCCTGTACGCCGGCGTCGGTGACGGCCACACGTCCGCGCAGTCGGTCATGGAGAAGCTGGTCGAGAGCCTCGGCGGCAATGAAAGCACCGACGACGATATTGCCGAAGTCAGCATTCCCACCCAGGTCACCAAGGCCCGCTTCTCCGACTCGGGCGTGGTGGTCCGTGGCGTGGGCGACGTCTGGGTGAAGCTGGCCCGCTGCTGCACGCCGGTCCCGCCGGATCCCATCCTCGGTTTCGTCACCCGGGGCTCGGGAGTCTCCGTGCACAGGACCGACTGCACCAACATCTCCGACCTGAAGGACCAGCCGGACAGGATTGTTGACGTGGACTGGGCCCCGACGCAGTCCAGCGTCTTCCTGGTGGAGATCCAGGTGGAGGCACTGGACCGCAAGTCCCTGCTGTCCGACGTCACCCGGGTCCTGTCCGAGAACCACGTGAACATCCTGGCAGCCAGTGTGCACACCTCCACGGACAGGGTGGCCATCTCAAAGTTTGCCTTCGAGATGGGGGACCCCAAGTACCTGAGCCACGTCCTCAGTGCAGTCCGCAGGATCGACGGGGTGTTTGACGTCTACCGGACCACCGGCAACAAGCGCCGGAGCTAGTGCAGCGAGTTTTTCCAGGGCAGCCTTTTTGTGGGGCACCCGCGGCGTGGCTTCTATTGCCAGGACCAGCAGGCGCAGGCGGACGTCGTTCTGGGGCCGCGCCAGCAGTCTTTCCAGGGTGGGGATGGCGCGCTCGGCGTCCACGTGCAAGGCGATGTCCAGGGCGGTCCGCAACGGGCTTGAGACCATCAGGCCACCGAGGCTGACAACATCGAACGGCCCGAGCCTTACCTCATGGAGGGTGCATCCCCTCGTGGTCCGGAGGCTGGAGACCCTCCGCGTCGCATCCACAAGGAGGGCCAGCCTGTCCGGCTCACTGGCACAGCCGTAGATCCAGGCGGCCGTCATCCGGCCGGCAACCACCCTTTGGCGGACCGAAGCGGGCACCGCCCCCGCCGCCGCCCGTGCCCGCAGCTGCGGAGAGGCCGGGAGCCCTGGCAGTGTATAGCCGCGGTGGTGGATCCTGTCCAGCAGCCCGTCCGCCGCGAGGGACTGCAGCTCGGGCCAGGCGAAGGGCATGTCCGGGGAATAGAGTTCGGGAAAGCGGGGCGCCAAAGCGTCTGCCGCAGCTGCATGATCGGGGCCCGGAGGAGCCGGTGGAATCACCATTCGTCCATCCTGCACCGGGACCGTTAACTGGCACAGGCCCGGTTCAGGTTATGTGGATAACCGGAACCGGGCCCGCTGGTCAGGGCAGGTGTATCAGGAAAGCTCGCTGGCCGAGCGCTGGATCTGGTCCAGCCATGCCTGGCGTGCTTCGAGGGCCTCCCGGGCCGTCTTGATCCTGCGCTGGTCGCCGCTCTTCTCCGCCTTGGCGAGATCATCCTGCAGGCCGGCGATCGCGGATTCCAGCTGGGAGAGGGCGCTGTTGGTCCGCGCCTTCCGCTCCGGGTTGGAGCGCTGCCACTGTTCGTCCTCGGCGCTACGGACGGCGTCTTCGACCTTGCGCAGGCCAGCCTCGATGCGTCCCATGTCGGCCCGCGGAACCTTGCCCGCTTCTTCCCACCGGTCGCGGACGGACTGCAGTGCCTTCTTTGCCGCCGCGAGGTCCTTCACCGGAAGGATGGCGTTGGCCTCTGCCAGGAGCGCTTCCTTGACGGTGAGGTTGGCGGCGTATTCCTGGTCGATTTCGTCGTTGGCGGCCTGGCGGTTCGTGAAGAACACATCCTGCGCCGCACGGAAACGGGCCCACAGCGCGTCATCGTCCTTGCGGCTGGCGCGCGGTGACGCCTTCCACTGATCCATCAGCCTGCGGTACTCGCCGGCGGCGAAACCCCAGTCGGTGGAGCTGGACAGCGCTTCGGCTTCAGCGATCAGCTTTTCCTTGGCCGACTTGGCAGCGGAATTGTTGCTGTCCAGCTGGGAGAAGTAGGCGCGGCGGTGGCGGTCGAAAACCGTGCGGGCGGCGCGGAACCTCTTCCACAGGGCGTCCTCGTTGCTCCTGCCCAGGCGTACGCCGCTCTTCTGGGCTGTTTTCCAGCTCTCAAAGAGTTCGTTCATCCTGGCGCTGGAGGTCTTCCACTGAGTCTGTGCCGGGTCCTGGCCGGAGATTTGCTCGGCCTCCGCCACGATAGCCTCGCGGGCCGCCAGTTCAGAGGCGCGGACGGCGTCGTGTTCTGCCTTCTCGGCTTTCTCCAGATCAACTATCTGTTCGGAGAGCTTGTCCAGCCGGGCCTCCGCAGAACGCAGGTCGCCCACCATGTTGCGCTCTGCAAGCTGCTCCCGCAGGTGCGTCACGGTCTTCTGCATATCAGTGCTGGGCGCCTTTGAGCTGACGCGCTGTTCGAGCAGCACAATCTGGGCCACGACGTCGTCGTATTTCCGTGCGAAGTACGCGAGGGCTTCGTCGTCGCTCACGCCCGGGTACTGCCCGACGGCGTGCTCGCTGCCATCGATGGTCAGGAAGACGTACCCGTCGCCTTCAACCCGACCCCACTTCGAGGCTTCCGCAAGGGAGGTGGTTGGGGCTGCCGGTACTGCTGCTGCGGCCGGGGCTGCGGCAGCAGGCTTGGGGCGGGAAGCGAACGCGGCCGGAGACGGCGCTACTGACCTTGGAGATGGCGCAGGTGCAGGTGCAGATGCGGGTGCAGCGTCAGCCGGCGTTTCGGCCGCTGGAGCCTCGCCGGCGGCTGTTTCTTCTGCAGCGGCCCCGGTTTCGGTTGCCTCCGCAGCGGGGGTGCCGGCCGCTTCGGTGGCCTCACCGCCGGCTGCGGGTGCCGCCGCTTCGGCCAGGTCTGTTGCTGTTTCGTCGGATTTCTGACTGTCTGTCACCGCTAAAAGTCTTTCGCTTGGAGGGAAATACGCACGTACTGCACCGCGGCCGCGCCGGCCGGGCTTCCTACTTCAGAGAAAACGAGTCTATCGTGACTGGTTCAACGGGCGCGCCGTCTGTGACACTGCTGCCCGGGGTGACCCCTGCAGCGGCCACTTTCGACACCAGGTCCAGCCCCGACGTCACCTTTCCGACCACCGTGTAGCCTCCGGCGCTGTCTGCCGGGATCACGGTGTCCTTGTAGACGATGAAGAACTGGGTGCCGTTCCCGTAGGCGTTGTTGCCCGTCCGGGCTACAGCGATGGTTCCCGCCGGATAGCTGTTGTCCGCCGGCGTGTTTTCGAGCGGCCCCCACGTGTAGTTCGGGTCTCCCTGCCCGTCGCCCGTGGCCGAGCCGCATTGCAGGACGCCGAATGCCTCACCGGTGGTCAACCGGTGGCAGTTCTTTCCGTTGTAGAAGCCCTCATCGCTGAGGGACTTGAAGACCGCGGCGGCCTGCGGCGCGCTGGTCCCATCCAGCTCCACACCGAGCGGGCTGCCGTTGAGGACGAGTTCGCCCGTGAAGGTCTTGCCGGCGGCGATGCCGGCCGCAGGAATGTTGGGACCGTTCGTTGCCTGGGCCGACGGCGTCGCCGAAGGGCTGGCGGTGGCGGGCGGGCTGGACAACCCGGCTTGCGCCGCAGCGAATTCATCCTCGGTCGGGTTGCCGGCGAAGGCAGTGAGCTGGAGTACGACGGCGAGGGCCACTGCGGTTGCCCCGGCACCGGCGGCGATCAGGTTGTCACGCTTGCGCCGGCCCTCCTGGTCCCGCCGCAGGGCACGCTTGGCTTCCATCTGCTGAATGCGCCGTTTGGTTTCGCGGGCACTGCGTGAACTGGCCGCCAAGGGTCCTCCTTATAGTCGGGCTGCTGCAGGCGCGGCTTTGGGGCCGCGTCAGCAGTTGTTGGCGGCCAAGCCCTGCCGCTCCGCTGCATTAGAGATGCCGGCGGATGACGCATAAACTGACTGCCGCACATAGTTTATGCATGACTGGCTGGACTGCCGCCGTCGCAAGCCCGTTTCGGGCCGATTGCCACGCAGGTTCCGGCAACCGTTCACCAAGAGGAGAAACTCCACCATGGCACGCACCGCCTCCCTGTCCGGATTCCCCGAGTGGCTTCCCGAGGAGCGGCTGGTGGAGCTCCATGTGCTGGATACGCTGCGCCGCGTTTTTGAACTGCACGGGTTTTCCTCCATTGAGACCCGCGCTGTGGAGACGGTGGGCCAGTTGCTGCGCAAGGGCGAAATCGACAAGGAAGTCTACGGGCTCAGCCGGCTGCAGGATGATGAGGGCGCCAGCCCCGTTAAGGAGGGCAAGGCCGATCCGCACGCACTTGCCCTGCACTTCGACCTCACCGTTCCGTTTGCCCGCTACGTCGTCGAAAACGCCGGCTACCTGGCGTTCCCCTTCCGGCGGTACCAGATCCAGAAGGTCTGGCGCGGCGAGCGTCCCCAGGAGGGACGCGCCCGCGAATTCACCCAGGCGGACATTGACGTGGTGGGTGACGGCGACCTGCCGTTCCGCTACGACGTAGAGATCGCGCTGGTGATCGCCGAGGCGCTCAGCGCCCTCCCCATCCCTGACTTCCGGCTGCGCATCAACAACAGGAAGCTCGCCGAAGGCTTTTACCGTGGAATCGGGCTGGACGACACCGCAGGGGTGCTGCGGAGCATCGACAAACTCGAAAAGATCGGGGCGGCGAAGGTTGCCGAACTGCTGAAGACGGAACTGGGCGCCACCGACGAGCAGGCCCGGAAGGCCCTGCAGTTGGCTGGAATCCGCACCGAGGACACCTCGTTCGTGGCACAGGTCCAGGCCTTGGGGGTCAGCAATGAACTCCTCGACGAAGGGCTGAGCGAGCTCGAACAGGTGATCGAGGCGGCTGTCCAGCGTGCCCCCGGCAAGGTGGTGGCTGACCTCAGCATTGCCCGCGGCCTCGACTATTACACCGGAACAGTGGTGGAAACCGTCCTGGTTGGCCACGAACAGCTCGGTTCCATCTGCTCCGGCGGCCGCTATGACGCACTGGCGTCGAAGGGAAACCGGAAGTTCCCGGGCGTGGGTCTTTCGATCGGGGTCACCCGCCTGGTGTCCCGCATTTTGAGCCAGGACCTGGCGAGGGCGTCACGGTCGGTTCCCACCGCGGTGCTAGTGGCCCTCACCCACGATGACAGCTGGGATGCCGCCCAGGACGTGGCCGCCCAGCTGCGCAGCCGGGGCATTCCTACCGAAGTGGCAGCGAAAGCGGAAAAGTTCGGCAAGCAGATCAAGTTCGCCGACCGCCGCGGCATCCCCTTTGTCTGGTTCACGGACGACGACGGAACACACCAGGTCAAGGACATCCGCACCGGCGAACAGGTGGTGGCAGCCCCGGAGACCTGGACGCCGCCGTCGGAAGACCTGGCAGTACAGGTGTTGACGGCGGCAGAGGCCGCCGCGTCCGTTTAGCGGCGCAGCCGAAGCATCAGCCACCGCCCCGCCACGCCGGCGGCCAGGACCCCGGCCATGGCCACTACCGGGACCGGCGGCAGGGTGAAGGCCAGCAACAGGCAGGCCACGAAGCCGACGGCGTTGACCCACTTGGGCGCATATGCCGGGTGCGTCGGCAACGTGTACGCCGATGCGTTCGCCACAGCGTAGTAGATCAGTACGCCAAAGCTGGAGAAGCCCACCACCGTCATAACGTCCGTGGTGGCAAGCAGCAGGATGACGACGGCGGCCACGGCGAGTTCTGCGGCGTACGGCACGGTGTGCTTTCCCCCGACCCGCGCAAGAAGTACAGGCAGGTCGCGTTCCCTGGCCATGGCGAGGGTGGTGCGACCGACGCCGGTGATGAGTGCCAGGAGCGCGCCCAGGCAGGCCGCCGCGGCTCCTGCCTGGACGGCGGGAGCCCCCGCCGCCAGCCCGGACTGCAGCACGGCGTCAAGCAGCGGCGTCCTGGTGGCAGCGAGCTGCCCGCCGGGAAGGTGGTTCAGCAGGAGCAGCGACAGGGTGAGGTAGATGGCGAAGGCACCCGCAAGGGCCGCAAGGATGGCACGCGGTATGGCGCGGGCAGGATCCTTGACCTCCTCGCCGAGGGTGGCAATCCGGGCGTAGCCGGCAAAGGCGAAAAACATCAGGCCTGCCGCGGGCAACACGCCCCCCGGGGAGGCCATGTCCGCGGATCCGGCAGGTCCCGCGTCGGGGTGCGGCCCGACCGCTGCGGCAACAGCCACGAAGCTGAGGGTGGCCAGGACGACGCACAGCAGGACCCTGGTGAGCAGCGCCGTCCGCGTGATGCCCAGCAGGTTCACGCCGGTCAGGGCCACCACGGCAGCCACGGCCACCGGCACGGCGTACTGCGGCGAGATGTAGCTGCCGAATGTCAGGGCCATGGCAGCGCAGGACGCCGTCTTGCCGGTCACAAAGCCCCAGCCGGCAAGGAATCCCGGCCACTTACCCAGCTGTTCGCGCCCATAGACGTACGTCCCCCCGCTGGTGGGGTACTTCGCGGCAAGGGCGGCTGAAGCCACGGCGTTGCAGTAGGCCACCGCCCCGGCGATGACCACCGACAGGGCCAGCAGCTGGCCGGCCAGCGCCGCCGCGGGGGCGAACACCACGAACACCCCTGCTCCCAGCATTGAGCCCAGCCCGATGGCGGTGGCGTCGAACGTGCCGAGCCTGCGTTGAAGTTGCTGGTGTGCGCTCATGCGGTGACAGTCCCTTGGCAGCGGGTAAACTCGAACGGAATCGTTCCTGCAACGATCCTATTGAACTTCCCGATCGACTTCCCGCTGTAACCCCGCAGAAAGGCGTGCTGTGCTGCGCACACATGACCTCGGATCCCTTCGTTCCGAGCACATTGGACAAACCGTAACCCTGGCTGGCTGGGTGGGCCGCCGTCGTGATCACGGTGGTGTGGCCTTCGTGGACCTGCGCGATGCTTCCGGCGTGGCCCAGGTTGTGGTCCGCGAGGAAGAAGTCTTCCACGGCCTGCGCAACGAGTATGTCCTGCAGGTCACCGGCACTGTCTCCAAGCGGCCCGAGGGCAACGAGAACCCTGCCCTGGCCACCGGCGGGATCGAGGTCATGGCGGACAAGGTGGTTATCCTCAACACCTCCGAGCCGCTCCCGTTCCAGATCGACGAGCATGTTGAAGTGGGCGAGGAAGCACGCCTGAAGCACCGTTACCTGGACCTGCGCCGGCCCGGTCCCGCTCGAAACCTCCGGCTGCGTTCCGAGGCAAACCGTGTGGCCCGCGACCTGCTGCACAAGGACGGCTTCGTGGAGGTTGAAACCCCCACCCTCACCCGGTCCACGCCCGAAGGCGCCCGCGACTTCGTGGTCCCGGCACGCCTGGCACCGGGTTCCTGGTATGCCCTTCCGCAGTCCCCGCAGTTGTTCAAGCAGCTCCTGCAGGTGGGCGGCTTTGAGAAGTATTACCAGATTGCCCGCTGCTACCGCGATGAGGACTTCCGCGCCGACCGGCAGCCGGAGTTCACCCAGCTGGACATCGAAGCAAGCTTCGTGGACCAGGACGACATCATTGCCCTCGGCGAAAACATCCTCAAGGCCCTGTGGAAGCTGATCGACGTCGAGATCCCCACTCCCATCCAGCGGATCACCTACGCCGACGCCATGGCCCGGTACGGCTCGGATAAGCCCGACCTCCGTTTCGGCGTGGAGCTCACCGAACTGACCGGGTTCTTCAAGGACACCAACTTCGGTGTGTTCAAGGCGCCTTACGTCGGTGCCGTGGTGATGCCCGGCGGCGCCTCCCAGCCGCGCCGGACCTTGGATGGCTGGCAGGAATTCGCCAAGCAGCGCGGCCACAAGGGACTTGCCTATGTCCTGTTCAAGGAAGATGGCGAACTTGCCGGTCCGGTGGCCAAGAACCTGACCGACACGGAGCGCGCAGGCCTGGCAGACGCGGTCGGCGCCAAGCCCGGTGACTGCATCTTCTTCGCTGCCGGCGAGAAGCCTGCGGCACGGGCACTGCTCGGCGCTGCCCGGGTGGAAATCGGACATCGCACCGGCCTGATCGATCCCGCCGCCTGGGCCTTCTGCTGGGTGGTCGACGCGCCGATGTTCGAACCTGCGGCCGCGGCCGTTGCTTCAGGTGACGTGGCGGTGGGTGCAGGCAAGTGGACCGCCGTCCACCACGCCTTCACCTCGCCCAAGCCCGAGTTCCTGGAGACCTTTGACAAGGACCCGGAATCAGCGCTGTCGTACGCCTACGACATCGTCTGCAACGGCCACGAAATCGGCGGCGGATCCATCCGTATCCACGAGCGCGACGTCCAGGAACGGGTGTTCGAACTGATGGGCCTCGACCGGGAAGATGCCCAGACCAAGTTTGGGTTCCTGCTGGAGGGCTTCAAGTACGGTGCCCCTCCGCACGGCGGCATCGCCTTTGGCTGGGACCGCGTGGTGGCACTGCTGGCTGGGGTTGAGTCCATCCGCGACGTTATTGCCTTCCCCAAGACCGGCAACGGGTACGATCCCCTGACCGCCGCCCCCGCCCCGATCACGCCCCAGCAGCGCAAGGAAGCCGGTGTCGACTTCAAGCCGGAGTCCAAGCCGGCAGAGGGCAAGTAGGGCATTACCCCGTTTGGCCTGAAGGCCCTCCCGGATGGGAGGGCCTTCAGGCTTATCCGCAGACAGGAACCCCAGTGGTCCACAGCCTCCCGGGTCACCAGACCGGCGCCTTCGAGATACTCATGGATGCCGCCTGGCCTGCCGTTGAGCGCCGGGACACGGGGGAGTGGGTGCTCCGTGCTGCGGCCGAGGTCACCCAGAGGGCGAACTCGGTGTGGCCCCGGAACACTGCCGGGGAGCCCCTGGCAGCATTGCGCGAGGCGATGCAGTGGTACCGGGAGCGGCGGTTGCCGCTCATTTTCCAGATGACGGACACTCCCGCCAACGACGGGCTGAACCAGGTCCTGGACGCCCAAGGCTTCACCCGGCAGTCGGAAACGCTGATCATGTCCCGGCCTTCGGGGAACGGCTTCCCAGGTTCCGGAAGCGGACGGGTGGAGGTTCAGGACGCGCCGGACGAGGAGTGGCTGCACCTCTGGTGGAGCGTGGACGGCCGAGGCGGAGAGGGGGAGCGTGACACGGCGCGCGCCATCCTGACCGGATGCCCGTCGCTGTATGCCCTCGTAAGGGGCGACGACGGTGTCCCCGCCGCGGTAGGGCGCCTCGCCATGGTGCACGGCACGGGAGGAATCTATTGCATGGCCACATCCGCGTCGGGCCGCCGCCGGGGATATGCGACGGCGGTGCTCCAGGCCCTCCTTGCCGAGGGAGGCGCGCACGGAGTGGACAGGTTCTGGCTGCTGGTTACAGCCGCGAACCAAGCTGCCCGGCAGTTGTACAGCAAGGCGGGTTTTACAGAGTCGGGACGGTACATTTACCGCCAGCAGCGGCCGCGCAGGGCTCTCACGGGCTGTTGACTAGGACGGGTCTGAGACCTGGATCCGCACCGAACACGCATCGGCGGCGGTTTTCCTCAGCACCGAGGCATTGGGATCCGGGACGTCGAGACAGGCCAGCCGGGGCAAGGCGGTATAGCCCTTCAGGGCCGGGTGCTCGAGGACAAGGCCGGCCAGGGTCCTGTCGCCCCCGGGAACCACGTATTCAAAAGATGCACTGCTGAACACGCGGCCGGCATGTTCGGCGACTGCCCCCACCAGCGCGTCTGCCTGGTTGCGCCGCCGGCGTGCGAAGCGCTGCTGCGACTGGCCGCCCGCGGCGGTCCGGGACTGCACATAGGTGGAGCCCACCTTGGAGGCCAGGACCACGCCCTCACTTACTACCGCTACGCCGTATCCTCCGCGCCGGACCAGCAGGAGGCCGAGCCTGCGCGGCTGGGACGCGAGGGACGCGAGCCGTTCAAGGGCATCCGCCCCACGGCCCGGCCGTCCGTCAACCGGCCACGGCGGCTGCAGCAATGCTTCGGTGCCGTCCGCGGCAATCAGCCGCAGTCCGTCGTCGTCATCCGTCATCCGGTACCCGCCGTGCGCAGCACCGAACCGCCCTGCCCATCCGGCCAGCCGGGCGCCGGGGACGAAAGCGGTCCGTACGGACGGCGGCCTGGCTCCGCCGGTGGCATGCACGGACATGGGTCAACCCTTCGCTGACGCGCGTGGCTTCCGGCGAAACCGGAAGGTGAACTGGAAGTAGCCTATCTATGTGGAAGATCTCTTCGGGCACGGGCCCGGCAATGATGACGACGACGGCGACAGTGCTGCACCTGCCGCCGGGCGGCCTGCCGGGAGAGGAGGCAGCGCTTCCCCCCGCGGCCCGCTCGCCGTCCGGATGCGTCCCCGCACCCTCGATGAGGTGGTGGGCCAGCAACACCTGCTGGGTCAGGGGTCACCCTTGCGCCAGCTCGCTGCAGGGGCGGGAGCGGACACAACCGGCCCGGCAGGACCCACGTCGCTCATCCTCTGGGGTCCTCCCGGGACCGGCAAGACCACCCTGGCGCACGTGATCGCCAGGGGACCGGGCCGGAAGTTCGTGGAACTCTCTGCCATCACTGCCGGCGTCAAGGACGTGCGGAGGGTGATGGACGACGCCCTCACCGCGAGGGACCTCTACAAGACCACCACCGTCCTGTTCCTCGACGAGATCCACCGCTTCAACAAAGCCCAGCAGGATGCCCTGCTGCCCGGCGTCGAAAACCGGTGGGTGGTCCTGGTGGCTGCCACCACCGAGAACCCCTCGTTTTCGGTCGTCTCGCCGCTTTTGTCCCGTTCCCTGCTGCTGACCCTCAAGCCACTGACCGATGCGGACATCGAGGGACTGATCCAGCGCGCCGTTGCAGATCCTCGCGGACTGAACGGGAAAGTGGACCTCAATGAGGAAGCACTGGACCACCTCGTAAGGCTTTCCGGGGGTGATGCCCGCCGTGCCTTGACGGCCCTGGAAGCGGCAGCCGGGGTTGCGTTCGGGGATGCGGACGATGCAGGGGAAGGGCCTGTCGTCGTCGAACTCAAGCACACCGAGCGTGCCCTCGATGTTGCCGCCGTCCGTTACGACCGTGCCGGGGACCAGCACTACGACGTCATCAGTGCCTTCATCAAATCGATCCGCGGGTCTGACGTGGACGCAGCCCTCCACTACCTGGCGCGGATGCTGGAAGCGGGGGAGGACCCCCGCTTCGTGGCCCGAAGGATCGTGATCTCTGCGGCCGAGGACGTGGGGATGGCCGATCCCACTGCGCTGCAGACGGCAGTGGCAGCGGCCCAGGCCGTGCAGCTGATCGGGATGCCGGAGGGCCGCATCATCCTTGCCGAGGCCGTGGTGCACCTGGCCACCGCTCCGAAGTCCAACGCCGCCTACATGGGCATCAACAAGGCCATCGCCGACGTCCGGGCAGGCCTGGGGAACGGCATCCCCGCGCACCTGCGGGACGCGCACTATCCGGGTTCCAAACAGCTGGGCCACGGCGTGGGGTACAAATACGCCCACGATGCGCCGCACGGAGTAGCCGCCCAGCAGTATCCCCCGGACGACCTCGTGGGGAGGGACTACTACCAGCCCACGGCCAACGGCGCGGAGCGGGACATTGCGGTGCGCCTGGAGCGGCTGCGGAAGATTGTCCGGGGCAAGTAGCCGCCGTGGTAGGATAGATGTTTGTCTGGCAAGGCACGGACGCACAATCTCCCCAATTTACGTTGAGAAGGTTATGCCCTGTGCCCAGTAGCAAAAGGCAGCGGTTGGCCGATGCTCTCCATCGTGGAGGCCAGTAACACTGACACACCGCAGATATTGGAAGGACACAAGTGGCTAACAACACTCGTGCTCGCCGTCAGGCCCGCCTCTCGCGGTCCCTCGGCATCGCTCTGACCCCCAAGGCCGCCAAGTACATGGAGCGCCGCCCGTACGGCCCCGGTGAGCATGGCCGTGCCCGCAAGAAGCAGGACTCCGACTACGCCGTACGCCTCCGCGAAAAGCAGCGCCTGCGCGCCCAGTACGGCATCCGCGAAGCACAGATGACCCGTGCCTTCGAAGAGGCCCGCCGCACCAAGGGCCTGACCGGTGAAAACCTCATCGAACTGCTCGAAATGCGCCTTGACGCCCTGGTCCTGCGTGCCGGTTTCGCCCGCACCATCGCCCAGGCCCGCCAGCTGGTTGTGCACCGCCACATCATGGTTGACGGCGTCCGCGTTGACCGTCCGTCGTTCCGCGTCGGCGAGGGCCAGCTGGTCCACGTCCACAGCCGCAGCGAAACCATGGTCCCGCTCCAGGTTGCAGCAGCCGGCGCCCACCGCGACGTCCTGCCCGCCGTTCCGGCCTACCTGGACGTCAAGCTGGAGGCCCTGCAGGCACGCCTGGTCCGCCGCCCCAAGCGCTCCGAGGTCCCCGTGACCTGCGAAGAGCAGCTCGTCGTCGAATTCTACGCACGCTAAATTCCGGCAGCGTATCCAAAGAAGCCCGTGGCAAGCGCCGCGGGCTTCTTTGTATGTAAGGTACTTGGGGGACATCTGCGGAAACGCGTTTTGCTGACGCATCCGCTGATGACACGAACCACAGAATTTCGAGGAGATGAAACGTCTATGTCTGGTGGCGATATTGCCGGCCTGATCGCTGCCGGGGTGTTTGCGCTCCTGGTGCTGCTGCTCGCGGTGCCCATCGTGAAGCTGGGCAAGGTGTTTGACGAGGTGCGCACGGCCATCCGGTCCCTGAGCGACGGCGCCACGCCCCTGATGGACGAGGTCACGGCCACCGTGTCCACCACCAACCAGCAGCTGAAGAAAGTGGACGGTATCTCGTCCAACGTTTCGGACGCCTCGGCCAACCTGTCGGCGCTGTCCTCGCTGGTGGCCGCCACTGTCGGATCCCCGCTCATCAAGGTGGCCGCCTTCAGCTACGGTGTCCGCACCGCGTTTGCCAACCGCAAGAAACCCGCTGCCGGCCGCCGCAGCCGCTGAATTCCGGAGAACATAAAATGAAACGACTTGTCTGGATGGGAATCGGCGTGGCGATCGGAGTGATCGCCTTCCGCAAGGTGACCGAAGCGCAGGCCGGCATGCAGTCCGCGCTTGGCCCGGAGGGCCTCAACCGCGCGGTGAACCGGCTCGCTGACGGCGTCTACGACTTCGCCGATGCCGTCCGCGCAGGGATGCGTGAGCGCGAGACCGATCTTCGGGCCGCCCTCGGCGTCGAATCGGAAGACCTGGTCCGCCGCTGACCAGGCCCCGCAGGCCGGCACCACGCCGGCCCGCACCCTGCCGACCGCACGATGCGGCGGCACCAAACGTTATAACAACACCGGCGGGAACCGTACAGCTACGGGAACCGCACGCGAAAGAACCTCCGCGCCGGTCAGTGCGCGGAGCAAGAAGGGTACGTAACAGCTCATGAAGTCGCAGGAGATCACAAAGCGCTGGGTGGACTTTTTTGTCAGCAAGGGCCACACCGCGGTTCCCTCCGCATCGTTGGTTTCCAGCGACCCCTCGCTGCTGTTCACGGTTGCCGGCATGGTGCCGTTCATTCCCTACCTGACGGCCAGGGAGGAACCACCCTACTCACGTGCCGTCAGCGTGCAGAAATGCATCCGCACCGGCGATATCGAGGAAGTGGGCAAGACTGCCCGCCACGGAACCTTCTTCCAAATGTGCGGCAACTTCTCCTTCGGAGATTACTTCAAGGAAGATGCCATCAAATTCGCCTGGGAACTGCTCACCACGAGCGTTGACGACGGCGGCTACGGGCTTGCGCCGGAACGCCTCTGGGTGACCGTCTACGAAGAGGACGACGAAGCCAGGGAACTGTGGCTGAAGAACACCGGCGTCCCCGCGGAGCGCATCCAGAAAATGGGCAAGGCGGACAACTACTGGCACACCGGGCAGCCCGGCCCTGCCGGCCCCTGCTCCGAAATCTACTATGACCGCGGCCCCGCATACGGCGTCGAGGGCGGCCCGCTGGCGGACGAAACCCGCTACATCGAGATCTGGAACCTCGTGTTCATGCAGTACCAGATCGAAAACGTGCGTTCGAAGGAAGACTTCGACGTCGTGGGCGAGCTGCCCAAGCGCAACATCGACACCGGCCTGGGCATGGAGCGCCTGGCCATGATCCTGCAGGGCGTCGAGAACATGTACGAGACGGACCAGGTCCGCCCCGTCATCGACAAGGCCGCCGAACTCTCCGGCAGGGAGTACACCTCCGCCGAGTCCGACGACGACCCGCACCACACGGACGACGTGCGCATGCGCGTGGTCGCCGACCACGTCCGCTCGGCGCTGATGCTCATCTCCGACGGCGTGACCCCCTCCAACGAGGGCCGCGGCTACGTCCTGCGCCGGCTCATCCGCCGTGCCGTCCGCTCCATGCGCCTCCTCGGCGTGGAACAGGCATGCCTGCCTGAGCTCCTGCCGGCCTCCCGCGACGCCATGAAGGGCGTCTACCCCGTGGTTGACACCGACTTCGCCCGGATCAGCCGCATCGCCTACGCGGAGGAGAAGGCCTTCCTGCGCACCATCGCTTCCGGCACTGCCCGGCTTGAGGACGCCGTCAAGGTGTCCAAAGCGGCCAACAAGCCGCTGTCCGGCGAGGACGCCTTCACCCTGCACGACACCTACGGGTTCCCCATCGACCTGACCCTGGAAATGGCCGAAGAAGCCGGGCTCAAGGTGGATGAGGCAGCGTTCCGCAGCCTCATGCAGGAACAGCGCCAGCGCGCCCAGGCGGATGCCAAGGGCAAGAAGGGCGGCCACGCCGACCTCAGCGCCTTCCAGGACATCCTGGCCCAGGGCGAGACGGTCTTCACCGGCTACACGGAGCTCGACGGCGAATCCCGGGTCCGCGGCATCCTTACGGGCGGCCGCCCGGTCCAGCAGGCCTCCACGGGCGACGAGATCGAGCTGGTGCTCTCCGAGACCCCGTTCTACGCGGAAGCAGGCGGCCAGGCCGCAGACACGGGCCTCATCACCGGTGACGGATTCGTCGTCGAGGTCCTTGACGTGCAGCGGCCCCTGAAGGGCCTGAGCGTGCACAAGGCGATCGTGCGCGAAGGCGAAATCGGGTCCGACTCGCTGGTCCGCGCCGCCGTCGACCGTGAACGCCGGCACGCCGCCGAGCAGGCCCACACCGGCACGCACATCGTGCACGCGGCGCTCCACCAGATCCTCGGCCCCGAAGCCACGCAGCGCGGTTCATACAACAAGGCCGGCTACCTGCGCTTCGACTTCGCCTGGGGCGAAGGCCTGAGCACGGCCACCCGGTCCGAGATCGAGGAAGTCTCCAACCTGGCCATCCGGAACAATTTCCGGGTGGAGACCAAGGTGATGGGACTGGCGGAGGCCAAGGCCCTGGGCGCCATGGCACTGTTCGGTGAAAACTATGGCAGCGAAGTACGCGTGGTGGAGATCGACGGCGCCTGGTCCCGCGAGCTGTGCGGCGGCACCCACGTGCCCAACACTTCCCTGATCGGCAGCCTTTCGCTGCTGGGCGAGCAGTCCGTGGGGTCGGGAAACCGCCGCGTGGAGGCCTTCGTGGGCATGGATGCGTTCCGCCACCTGGCCGCCGAACGCGCCCTGGTGACCGAGCTGACCGAGCTCCTCAAAGTGCCCTCGGGCCAGCTGGCCGACCGGATTTCCGCCACCCTCGCCAAACTCAAGGCCACGGAGAAGGAGCTGGACCGCCTCCGCAAGGAGCAGTTGGCCGCCTCGGCCGCACAGCTGGTCAGCAGCGCCAAGGACGCGGCCGGCGTGAGCGTCATCGCCCATGATGCCGGCCAGGTCAGTGGCGCGGACGATCTTCGCGGCCTGGCGCTGGACCTGCGCAACCGTCTCGGCTCGGCAGCGGCGACTGTGGCCGTTGCCGGCGTTGCGAACGACCGTCCCATGATCCTGGTGGCCACCAATGAAGCCGCCAGGGAGGCCGGGGTCAAGGCCGGCGCGCTTGTCCGCCTCGCCGCGGGTGTCCTCGGCGGCGGAGGCGGCGGCAAGGACGACGTCGCCCAGGGCGGCGGCACCGACGCCGGCAAGGTCGGCCCGGCACTGGCGGCGGTTGTTGACGCCATTACGCGGCGCTAACCACCCATGACCAGTCCTGCAGCTGCCGGCGCCTACCCCCAGGGCATCAAACTGGGGGTGGACGTCGGCACGGTCCGGGTGGGGGTTGCCATCTGCGACCGCGACTCGATCCTGGCAACGCCCTACAAAACACTGGACCGCAACGCCAGGAAAAACTCCGACGTCAGGGTCATCGCAAACCTGGTCGAGGAGCTCGGCGCCGTGCAGGTGATCGTGGGGCTGCCCCGCACCCTCAAGGGTGAGGAAAGGGCGTCCGCCAAGATGGCCGTGGACTACGCCCGGCTGCTTGCCGGCGAACTGGCTGCCCGTGCTGTGGACGTCCCGGTTAACCTTGTGGACGAACGGTTGAGCAGCGTGACCGCGCACCGCAACCTGCATGAAGCTGGCATGAGCAGCAGGAATCACCGTAAAGTAGTTGATCAGGTCGCGGCGGCGGGTATCCTTCAGCACGCCATCGACATGCAGAAAGCCAGGGGAGCGGACGTCGGCTCACGCGTGACTCCGCCGCCCCCTTCCGTGGACCTGGGAGGCAGCGGGCAGAATGACACTGTGCGCGCCGCCCCCGGCGAAACGGCCCAATCTTCAGATAATGGAAGGCAACAGTGAGCCCTGCCAACATTGACGACGCTTCCAGCCCACTGGACGCCGGAGCAGCACGACCGCTGACCCGCAAGGAACTCCGTGCAAGGGAAAAAACCTTCAACACCGGAGGCCAGGACGCGGTGCCCGAGCAGGCCTACGAGACCGGCCACGACATTCCGCCGCAGCCTTCGGAACCTCCCGTGGCACCCGAGCCGCACCCCCTGCCTAAGGACGAAGCATTGCGGAACGAAGCTGGACCCCAGGAAGCGGCACCGCAGGAAACACCGGTAGAACAGCCCGTTCCTGCTGCTCCCCTCACTCCGCCGTCCATCCAGGACATCCCCCGGGAAGAGGCACATCACAACGAAGACTTCCGTGGGGACGCCAACTATGAAGAAGCCGGCCGGCATGACGGGCTTCATGCCCACGAGGCACCCGTTTTTTCAGGAGCGCCCGCCTTCGGAGCCCACCAGCACGGAACTGGAACGCATTACGACGACGAGCCGCACTTCCCGGACGGGGCCGCCTACCCTGCAGCGCACCACGCGGATCACTATCACGATGGCCACTACGACCAGGAGCACTACGGTGACGCCCACTACGCCGAGGGGCACGACGACGGCGCGCACCACCACGAATTCCTTCCCGCCCCGTCGACGGCAGCGGTAGTGGCCAAACCGTCCAAGAAGGTGCGCCGCCGCAGGCGGATGCTGGCACTGTTCGTTACCCTTGCTGTCTTCGTCACGGCCGTGGCAGTCGGCGCGCAGTTCCTGAAGCCGTTGCTTGGCAACGACAAGCCCGCCGACTTCCCGGGCCCGGGGACGGGCGAAGTCGTGGTGACCGTCGAGAACGGCGAAGGCACCCGGTCCGTCGCTGCGAAGCTGGAAAACGAACGCGTGGTGGCGAATGCGGACACCTTCCTCCAGAGCTTCAGCGCATCCGGGGGAACACTGGCTCCGGGGGACTACACGTTCAAGAACGAGATGAAGAATTCCGACGCCGTAAACGTCCTGCTGGGCAAGGACCAAACCAAGGTCATCTACTTCGCCCTCAGTGCCGGCCTGCGCGTGGGCGAGTCCCTGCAGGCAATTTCGCAAGGTTCCGGAATATCCATCCAGGACCTGCAGGCGCTCAGCAACCAGCCGGCCCAGTTCGGGCTGCCGGCCACCGCAAAAAACCTTGAGGGCTACCTGGCTCCGGGTGAACACCGTTTCCCCCTTGGTACCCCGGCAAAGGACATCCTCCAGGCCCTGGTCAAGATCACAACCGACGAACTTGTGTCGCAGGGCATCACGGACCCGGCCAAGCAGTACGAGGCCGTGATCGTGGCCAGCATTGTCCAGGCCGAAGGCGGCCAGGCGGAGTACGGGGACGTGGCAGGTGCCATCTACAACCGGCTCAAGCCCAACGACCAGACCGGAGGTTTCCTGCAGGTGGACTCGGCGGTGACGTACGGCCTGGGCACCAAGAGCTACAACTTCACGGACGAACAGCGCCAGGACAAGTCCAACCCGTACAACACCTATGCGAATCCCGGACTGCCCCCGGGACCCATCGGCTCTCCGGGAAAGACGGCCATTGATGCTGCCGCCAGGCCGAAGACGAACGACTACCTGTACTGGGTCACCATCAACCTGGACACCAAAGAGACCAAGTTCTCCAGGACGCTGGCCGAGCACAACGGGTACGTCGAGCAGTACAACGCCTGGTGCGCGGCGAACGCCGGACGCTGCACATGAGCCTTCGGGCTGCCGTCCTGGGCCACCCGATCAGCCACTCGAAGTCGCCGGCACTGCATCTTGCTGCCTACGGCCGGCTGGGCGTCGGCATCAGCTACACGGCGATTGACGTCACCGAGCAGTTGCTGCCGACGCTGATGCGGCAGATCCGCGACCAGCCGGGCTGGCGCGGCCTGTCCGTCACGATGCCCTTGAAGACGGCGATGCTCGGGCAGGTGGATGAGGTCCGCGGCGTTGCCGGGATCCTGGGCGTGGTCAACACGGTGTCCTTCGAGGACCACGACGGCGGCCGGAAGATCGTTGGATCGAACACCGATGTTGCCGGGATCGTCAACGCCCTGCGGCATGCCGGGGCGGGGCCAGCCCCCGCCGCCGTCATCCTCGGCGGCGGGGGAACAGCGGCCTCTGCCATCGCGGCGCTGAAGGAGCTTGGGACCGGCCACGTCCAGGTTTTCGTCCGGGACACCTCCAGGACCGGGGAGGTCCGCTCCGCCGCCGCAAGCCTGGGCATGGACCTGGACATCCGCCGCCTGGCTGACGCGGTGCACCCAACGGCCGCCGCCGACGTCGTCATCTCCACCCTGCCACCGCGGGCCGCGGACGGGCTGGCGGCCGAAATAGCGGAGTTGAAAACCGCCACTACCGGCGTGCTGCTGGATGTTGCCTACGATCCCTGGCCCAGCCTGGTCGCCTCGGTGTGGCAGGCAGGCGGCGGCACCGTGGTGCCCGGCCTGGAGATGCTGCTGTACCAGGCAGTGGAACAGGTACGCCTTTTTACCCGTCGCGGCGATGACGTCAATGCCGCCGTCATAGATGTGATGTGCGCCTCAGTCGGCCTTCCCCGACGGGCTTTGTAACCGCCCCCCGTGGCAGGATGGAAGATATGTTGCGTTGGTTGACTGCCGGTGAATCCCATGGTCCGGCTCTGATGGGAATTATTGAAGGCGTCCCCGCCGGTGTGGAAATCACCAGCGGGCACATCGCAGACTCCTTGGCACGCCGCCGGCTGGGCTATGGCCGTGGCGCGCGCATGAAGTTCGAGCAGGACGTTGTCACCATCCTCGGCGGCGTCCGCCACGGCCTCACCCAGGGCGGCCCGGTGGCCATCCAGGTGGGCAATACAGAGTGGCCCAAGTGGGAACAGATCATGTCGGCGGATCCTGTGGATCCGGACCTGCTCGCGGACCAGGCACGCAACGCGCCGCTGACCCGCCCCCGGCCCGGCCACGCCGATTTCACCGGGATGCAGAAGTACGGCTTCGCTGAGGCACGTCCTGTCCTGGAGCGGGCAAGCGCGCGCGAGACCGCCACCCGCGTTGCCATGGGCACCGTTGCGGCACAATTCCTCAAGCACCTCGGCATCGAGCTGGTCAGCCACACAGTCAGCATTGCCACTGTCGCAGTCCCGGAAGGACGTCCTCTTCCGGTGCCCGCGGATGTCATTGCGCTGGACGCCGACCCGCTCCGCTGCTTCGACCGCGAAACCTCCGATGCGATGGTCGCCGAGGTGGACGCCGCCCACAAGGAAGGCGAAACCCTGGGCGGCGTGGTGGAAGTCCTCGCCTACGGACTCCCGCCAGGACTGGGCAGCTACGTGCACTGGGACCGGCGCCTGGATTCCCGCCTTGCCGCCGCACTGATGGGCATCCAGGCCATCAAGGGCGTGGAGGTCGGCGACGGCTTCCTGACGGCCGCGCGCCGCGGCTCCGCCGCCCATGACGAAATCGTCCGGGATGCTGACGGCCGCATTGTCCGCACCAGCAACCGTGCCGGCGGCATCGAGGGCGGCATGAGCATCGGAGACGTCCTGCGCGTCCGGGCCGCCATGAAGCCCATCGCCACGGTGCCGCGCGCCCTCAAGACCATCGACGTCAGCACCGGGGAGCCTGCAAAGGCGCACCACCAGCGTTCGGACGTCTGTGCGGTTCCGGCCGCCGGTGTGGTGGCAGAGGCAATGGTGGCGCTGGTCCTCGCCGAGGCCGTCACCGAAAAGTTCGGCGGCGACTCCGTCGCGGAGACCGCACGCAACATCAAGGGTTACCTGGACAACATTCCGGCGTCCCTGGACTCGATCGGCCAGTAAGTGCCCCACCGCAGCAAAACCGGACCCTCAGGCCGGCCCATTGTCCTGATCGGGCCCATGGCGGTGGGCAAGTCGGCCATCGGGCAGCAGCTTGCCCATCAGCTCGGCGTCCCGTTCGTGGACACCGACGCCGTGATCGTGGCCGGCCATGGATCGATTTCGGATATATTTGCCGGGCGCGGTGAACATGCGTTCCGTGAGATCGAAGCACGGACGGTAGCCGACGTCGTCGAAGCGGCGGACCAGACCGTCGCGGTGATCTCCCTCGGCGGCGGCGCGGTACTGGACTCCGGCACTCAGCAGCTGATCAGCCGCTGTACCGTGGTGTACCTCGAATGCGACGCGCAAACAGTGGCCGGCCGCATCGCCCGGAACTCCGGGCGCCCGCTGCTGGCCGGGGACGCGATGGGCCGCTGGACCGCAATGTTCGCCACCCGCAAGCCAGTCTATGAGCGGCTGGCTGACCTCACCCTGGACGTGCGCCACGGCTCGGTTTCCGAGCTGGGCGCGCGGCTCGAAGCAGCACTGCGGGACTACGCAGCTGCCAAACAGGAAGTTGAAAAGTGACCACCGAATCAACAGTCATCAGTGTCACAGGCAGTTCCGCCGCTGAGAATTACGACGTCGTCGTGGGGCGGGGGCTGCTGGGTGACCTTCCGGGGCTGCTGGGGGAGCGGGTACGGCGCGTGCTGGTCATCCATCCGCGCGCCTTGCGGCTTACCGGCGACACCGTCCGCGACGAGCTGGCCGCCGCCGGTTTCACCTCCCTGACCGCGGAAATCCCGGACGCCGAAGAAGGCAAGCACATCCAGGTGGCCGCCTTCTGCTGGCAGGTCCTGGGGCAGAACGACTTCACCCGGTCCGACGCCATCGTTGCCGTCGGCGGAGGCGCGGTCACGGATGTCGCCGGCTTCGTTGCAGCCACCTGGCTGCGCGGCGTCAAGGTCATCCACATGCCCACCAGCCTGCTCGCCATGGTGGACGCCTCCGTGGGCGGGAAGACGGGGATCAACACCGCCGAAGGCAAGAACCTGGTGGGCGCATTCCATCCTCCCGCGGGCGTGCTGGCCGATCTGGACACCCTCAACACGCTGCCCCGCAACGAGATGGTTTCCGGCATGGCGGAGGTCATCAAGTGCGGTTTCATCGCCGATCCCGCCATCCTCGACCTCGTGGAAAAGGACCCGGCCGCTGTGGTGGATCCGCAGTCTGACGTCCTCCGGGAGTTGATCGAGCGGGCCATCGCCGTTAAGGCCAAGGTGGTTTCCGAGGACCTCAAGGAATCCGGTTTGCGGGAAATCCTGAACTACGGGCACACCCTCGGGCATGCCATCGAACTCGTCGAACGCTACTCGTGGCGTCACGGCGCCGCTGTCTCGGTTGGCATGATGTTCGCTGCCGAGCTTGCCCGCAGCGTGGGCCGCCTCAGCGATGCCGACGCCGACCGGCACCGGACCGTCCTTGAGAGCCTCGGCCTCCCGGTTACTTACCGGCGGGACCGTTGGCAAGCCCTCCTTGACGGAATGCGGCGCGACAAGAAGTCACGCGGTGACCTGCTGCGCTTTGTTGTTTTGGACGGCGTGGCAAAGCCCGGAATCCTTGACGTCCCGGACACCTCCCTGCTGTTCGCCGCATATCAGGAAATTGCTTCCTGATGCAGGGGGACATGCAAGGAACAGCAGACTGGCCCGAGGCCGGTTTTCCGGGTATCCGGATCAACCCGGAATCGCTGCTGCCGGAGATTGTGAACGAGGACGCCTGCCGGGAGGCGCTGGCGGTATCCAGCGATCCGGCAGACCATATTTTCGTTCTCCTGGTGGAGGGGCACGCCTCCGAAGCCGCCGAACTGCTGGCCGAAGCCCGGTTCAAGGACCCCGAATCCTTCCGGCTGCGGACCTTCGAGGCTGAGGTGCTGCGGGTTTCAAACCGCCTTGACCGTGCCGTGGAGCTGTTCCGCCAGCTCCTGGCCGAAGTGCAGGGGACGCCGCGGGAGGCCCTCGTGTGGCAGTTCCTGGGAAAGACCCAGTACAGTGCCGGCCAGATGTCAGCAGCTGTTGAATCGTTCGCGCGCGCACTCGACCTGCGCGTGGCGCAGTCCGCCGATGCGGCCCAGATCTACTCGTCCACCGTGGCGTTGCAGCGTGCCCGGGATGTCCTGGACCTGGCCTGCTGATACCGGCAGCGGATCGGTGCAGCTGCCCTCCGGCAGCCGCCTGAAGCCGCAGCCGGGAAGCGCACCGGATTAACCCGGTAGAATGGTTCTTGAATTTTTAACCACCCGATTTTTGACAAACACGCGCCGGCAGTCCGTTTGGGTTGCCTGCCCGGCATACAACGTCTGACAACGCGACCAGACAGAGAAACCAGAGGAAACAGTGGCAACCACTAACGACATCAAGAACGGAACGGTCCTGAAGCTCGAGGGCCAGCTCTGGAACATCATCGAATTCCAGCACGTCAAGCCAGGCAAGGGCGGTGCGTTCGTGCGCACCAAGATGCGCAACGTGATGTCCGGCAAGGTCGTGGACAAGACGTTCAACGCCGGGCTCAAGATCGAGACCGCAACGGTTGACCGCCGTGACTACCAGTACCTGTACCAGGACGGCGCCGACTTCGTGTTCATGGACACCTCGGACTTCGACCAGATCACTGTCTCCGGCGCAACGGTAGGCGATGCCACCAACTTCATGCTCGAGAACCAGATGGTCAACATCGCCATTCACGAGGGCACCCCGCTGTACATCGAACTCCCGCCCAGCGTCGTGCTGGAAATCACCTACACCGAGCCGGGCCTGCAGGGCGACCGCTCCTCCGCAGGCACCAAGCCCGCAACCCTGGAAACCGGGTACGAGATCCAGGTTCCGCTGTTCATTGAAAACAACACCAAGGTCAAGGTAGACACCCGCGACGGCAGCTACCTGGGCCGGGTCACTGAGTAGTGAGCGCACGCGGTAAAGCCCGTAACAGGGCACTGGACGTTCTTTTCGAAGCTGAGCAGCGCTCGGTTTCGGCCTTTGACGTGATCCGCTCCCGGCGGGAAAAGACCGACCAGGTAATCAACCCGTACACCATCGAAATCGTTGAGGGCGTGCTGTCCCAGCAAACCGCCATCGACGAGTTCCTGGAGACGTACTCCCAGGGCTGGAGCCTTGAGCGGATGCCGTCGGTGGACCGCATCATTTTGCGCATCGGCACTTGGGAACTCCTGTACAACGACGATATTCCGGACGGCGTGGCGGTGAGCGAAGCGGTGGCGTTGGCCAAGACGCTTTCCACTGACGAGTCGCCCCAATTCATCAACGGCCTCCTGGGCCGGCTTCAGCAGCTGAAGCCTTCCCTGCTCGCATAGCCAAACTGACAAGCCCCGTCCCGGCAAGCCTGGACGGGGCTTTTCGGTGCCTAGCCTGCCCGCGGGGCCGCGGCCGGGTGGCAGGTCCCGGATCGTTGGAACCCTATAGGATCTGAACATGCAGAAAGCCCCCCAGGACAACGGGCCCCGGCCGGAGGACATGGCGACGGCCCGCCGGCCCGGCCGCGCTGTCAACCGCCAGGTGCTCGCCGACCACGTCTACGCGGAACTCCTGGCGTCCCTTATGGACGGCCGCCTGGCGCCGGGAGCCGTGGTCAGCATTGACGGCACCGCCCGGGACCTCGACGTTTCGCCCACGCCTGTCCGCGAGGCGCTGGCGAGGCTGGAGCACACGGGCATGGTCCGGAGGGTGGCCCTCAAGGGGTACCGGGTGGCTCCGGTCTTCACAAGGGAGGACTTCGCCGAGCTCATGGAGGCGCGGCTGGCTATCGAACCCGTGAACGCCAAGCTGGCCTGTGAACGGATCGGCCAGAAGGGCCTGGCCGAACTGGAAACGGCGGTGGAGGACCTGAAGGCCGCTCCACGGGGCCCGTCCTTCGCCGAGTTCAAGGACTACCTGGAAGCGGACGAGCGTTTTCACCAGCTCATCGCCCGGCACACCGGCAACCAGTTCATGGAAGCCGCCTATGCGTCCCTCGGCGGCCAGATCCAGCGGTTCAGGCTCTTCGGGGGAGTGGGAATTACCGACGCCGACAGTGCAATCGCCGAACACCAGGCTGTCCTGAAGGCCCTTGCATCGGGCAACCCCGGCACGGCGGAGGCCGCGATGGCCGAGCATATCCGGCAGGTCCGTGCGCGTGCCATGGCTGATGCCCCGCCAGGCTGAACCAGCCCTCCCGCCCAACTAGGTAGCGCCAAGTGTCGTTTTGAACCCCCAAAACGACACTTGGCGCTACTTAGTTGAGTTGCCCCCGCCTCTGTGTGACCTTGACAACACCCCTTTAATAATAAATCCTATAGGAAAGAGGATCGAGCAAGGGAGCTACACCATGGCGTACACAGCCGACAACTGGCCCATCACTGCAGCACTGCTGCAGTTTCCGGCAACAGACGCCCGGGGTGTCCACGTGAACGATGCCGAAGCCTCCGTCTGGGCCGGTGTCCTGTCCGAGGTGAAGGAGGCCGGCTTCGCCAATGCCGACCTCACGGACAGCTGGGTCCGGCCGGGCGATCTGAGCCAGGGGCGCCTGGCCGAGTTCAAGGAGGCCGCGGACGCTGTTGGGATCGGTGTACCGGTCATCTCGGCCATCCGCCGCAGCGTCATCGAAGAAGGCAGGTGGGAAGAAAACCTGGCTTACAGCCACCGCACCATTGACGCCGCAGCAGCGCTGGGCTGCGAGGTTGTCTCCTTTGGACTCCACCAGGCCATCACGGCGGAGCAGCAGAAGCAGCTGTGGTTCTGGACGGTGGAAGGCTACAAGGACCCCGAAGGCAACAGGGAAGCGTGGAACAACGCCGTGACGCGCCTCCGTGAACTGGGCCGGCACGCGGCCGAGGTGGGCGTCCTGCTGTCCCTGGAAATGTACGAGGACACGTACCTGGGCACCGCCGACTCCTCCGTGAAGATGGTCCAGGACATCGGCCTCGCCAACGTCGGCCTCAACCCGGACCTCGGCAACCTCATCCGGCTGCACCGGCCCATCGAGGACTGGCGCGAGATGGTGGCCAAGACCCTGCCGTACTCCAACTACTGGCACATGAAGAACTACATCCGGGACGAGGACACGGCCCGCGACATGTATGTCGCCATGCCGGCACCCATGGAGAGCGGCCTCATCAACTACCGCGAGGCCTTCAAGGTCGCCTTGTCCGTGGGCTTCCAGGGCATCCTTTGCACCGAGCACTACGGCGGCGACGGACTGAGCGTCACCGCCAGCAACCAGGACTACCTCCGCCGCCACGTCCTCCCCAAGACCGACGGCTACGCACTCGGGCAGAGCCGGGTGGCGCAGGGGAGGCAGCTGCCCGCCCCGGAACTCAGCAGCGTCTGATCCATGGCGCCTGGTGCGGCCGGCATGCATTCGGTGGCGGCCGCACCAATTCAGACTCCCGGCTTTACTTCTCCAACTCGGATTCAATGAGGAAACCATGACCCAGATCTTCGACAACCCCGCTGATTTCGCGGATGAGGCACTGGACGGCTTTGTGGCAGCCAACCGCGGGTACGTCGCCCGGGTGGACGGCGGCGTGGTCCGCTCCACCGAGGTGCCCGCCGGCCAAGTGGCCCTGGTGGTGGGCGGCGGATCCGGCCACTACCCGGCCTTCGCAGGCCTCGTGGGACCGGGCCTCGCCACGGGCTCCGCCTGCGGCAACATGTTCGCTTCCCCGGCAGCCGGCCAGGTCTACCGGGTGGCCAAGGCCGCCAACGCGGGCGGGGGCGTGCTGCTGAGTTACGGCAACTACGCCGGCGACGTGCTCCACTTCGGCCAGGCCCAGCTGCGGCTCAACGCCGAAGGCATCGAAACCCGCACCGTCCTGGTCACGGACGACATCGCCAGCGCTCCGCTGGACCAGATCGAGAAGCGCCGCGGCATTGCCGGGGACCTGACGGTCTTCAAGATTGCCGGCGCCGCGGCCGAAGCAGGACTGGACCTCGGCGCCGTCGAACGCCTGGCCATCCGGACCAACTACCGCACCCGTTCCCTGGGCGTGGCCTTTGACGGCTGCACGCTGCCGGGAGCGGACGCGCCGCTGTTCCACGTGCCCGCCGGGCAGATGTCGCTGGGCCTCGGCATCCACGGCGAGCCGGGCATCTCCGAACACCCCATGCCCACCGCCTCCGAACTCGCCGAACTGCTGGTCTCCAGGCTCCTGGCGGACAAGCCCGACGACGCCGGGAACCGTGTGGTGGCCATCGTCAACGGCCTGGGCACGGTCAAGTACGACGAGCTGTTCCTGCTTTTCGGGAAGATCGAAAAGCTCCTCACCGCCGCCGGCCTCACCGTTGTGGAGCCCGAGTGCGGCGAGCTGGTCACCAGCCTGGACATGTCCGGACTCTCCCTCACCCTGCTCTGGCTGGACGACGAGCTGGAGCGGTACTGGGCCGCACCTGCCGACACCCCCGCCTTCCGCAAGGGCAACCTGGCTCCGCGGGCCCGCCGTGAGCTGGCCGGACCGGAAGACGCCGTGGCCGGTGAAGCGGAGAACACGACGGCGGCAGCAGCCGAGCTGGGCCGGCTGGCCGCCGCCGTGCTCGCCCAGGTGCAGGGCGTCGTCGTCGAGCATGAAGAGGAACTGGGGAACCTGGACGCCATCGCGGGCGACGGCGACCACGGCATCGGCATGCGCCGCGGCGTGGACGCGGCAGCGGCGGCCGCGGCTGAAGCAGCGGCTGCCGGAGTTTCCGTGGAGCGCGTGCTGACGTCGGCCGGGGAGGCCTGGAGTGAACGTGCCGGCGGCACCTCCGGTGCGTTGTGGGGATCAGCCGTGATTGCGGCCGGGCTCGCGCTCGGCAACAAGGACTCGTACCGCGGCGGCGACGCGGCCGCTGCCGTGACCGCGTTCGTGGATGCCATCACCGGACTGGGCGGGGCTGAACCTGGCGACAAAACCATGGTGGACGCGCTGCTTCCCTACCAGGAGGCTTTCCGGGCAGCGTTCGACGGCGGCACGCAGGTCAAGGGGGCACTGGCGGCGGCGGCCGCTGCTGCCCGGGAGGCGGCCGAGGCCACGGCTTCCCTCCGTCCGCTCAAGGGCCGCGCCCGGCCCCTGGCGGAGAAGAGCCTGGGGCATCCCGACCCCGGCGCCGTATCCTTCGGCCTCATCGCCTCCCGCATAGCACGCTATGCCGAATCCGGCACAGCCGACAACCCACTGACTGATTCCCGGCTGGCCGCTTCCGCGGCCGGAAATGGAGCACAAGAATGAGCGCAGGACAGAACACAGGACAGAATCCCGGACAGGGCGCGGCAGCAGGGTGGCGCATCGTCATTGGCAACGATGAAGCCGGGGTCGAGTACAAGAATGCCCTGAGGGCGCTGCTCGAGGCAGACAGCCGCGTGGCGTCCGTCGTCGACATCGGCGTAGGGGCGAACGACTCGACCGCGTACCCGCACGTGGCCGTGGACGCCGCCCGCAAGGTGGCAGACGGTGAGGCAGACCGCGCCCTGCTGATCTGCGGTACCGGCCTGGGGGTGGCCATCGCGGCCAACAAGGTCCCGGGCGTCCGTGCGGTTACGGCCCACGACGGCTATTCCGTGGAACGTTCGGTCCTGAGCAACAACGCCCAGGTCCTCACCATGGGCCAGCGCGTCATCGGCCTCGAACTGGCCAAGAAGCTGGTGGGCGAATGGCTCGACTACCGCTTCGATGAGACTTCAGCCTCCGCCGCCAAGGTGGACGCCATCTGCTCCTATGAGCCCGACTACACGAAGGCAGTCTGACCATGACCGAAACAGCAAGCACCCCGACTCCAACGGAGGCCACCAGCGCGCGGAAGATCGCCGTCGTCGGCTCCGGCTACATGGGCGGCGGCATCGCCCAGGTCCTGGCGCTCGGCGGAGCGCGCGTGGCACTGGCGGACGTGTCCGCCGAGGTGGCCCGGGGCAACTACGACCGCCTTCTGGCCGAATCGGACCAGTTCGTGGCCGACGGCCTTTTCCCCGCCGGTTCCACAGAGATCCTGAAGCAGAACCTCTGGGCCGCCAAGGACATCGAGGAAGCGGTGGCGGACGCTGACTTCATCGAAGAAGCCGTCCCCGAGGTCATCGCCATCAAGCATCAGACGCTGGCCCGCATCAGCGCAGCGGCGCGGCCGGATGCCATCATCGGCTCCAACACCTCCACCATTTCCATCGCCGAACTGTCCGGGCCGGTCATCAACCCGGAGCGCTTCCTGGGCGTCCACTTCTCCAACCCGTCGCCGTTCATCCCCGGTGTGGAAATCATTCCCCACGCCGGCACGTCCGCATCAACAGTGGGGACAGCCCGCGACCTGGTCCACGCCGCCGGCAAGCAGACAGCAGTGGTCAAGGACGTCACAGGCTTCGTGCTCAACCGCCTGCAGTATGCGCTGTTCCACGAAGCTGCCCAGCTGGTGGAGCAGGGGATTGCGACGGCGGACGACGTCGACACACTGGTCCGCACCACCTTTGGTTTCCGGCTGCCGTTCTTTGGGCCCTTCGCCATCGCGGACATGGCCGGGCTGGATGTCTACAACTTCTGCTACAAGTCCCTGCAGACCGACTTCCCGGAGAGGTTTGCCACGCCCAGGATCCTCAGCGACCTGGTGGAGGCCGGGAAGCTCGGCACGAAGACCGGCGCCGGCTTCCTCAATGTCCCGGCCGAACGCACCCCCGAGCTCATCGCCTACCGCAACAAGGCCTACGTGGCCATGCAGAAACTGCTTGAAGACCTCGGCCCGGCACCCATCGGCTGACCATCCCTTCCTACTCCCAGGAGCAACCATGAGTGTTTTCCCTGCACGACGCACCGCCATCGTCACCGGGGCGGTCTCTGAGCGCGGCATCGGCCGGGCCACCGCCAACTACCTTGCGGCCCAGGGCTGGAACATCGGCATCATCGACCTCGACGACGCACTGTGCAAGGCCACGGCCAAGGAACTGGCATCCCGCTATGGCGTGCAGGCCCATGGCGCCGGTGCCGATGTGGCTGACGAAGGCTCCGTCCGCGCCGCGGTCGACTCAATCGAAGCCGAGCTGCCGCAGGTGGTGGCCCTGGCCAATATTGCCGGCGTCAGCTCCCCGGTTCCGTACCTGGACCTTGACGCGGCCGAGTGGGACCGCGTGCTGAACATCAACCTGAACGGCGTCCACTACGCCACCCGCCGGGTCGCGGAGTCAATGGTTAAGAACCGGATCGGGCGGATCGTCAATATCTCTTCGGTGTCCGCCCAGCGGGGCGGCGGAACGTTCTCCAAAACGCCCTACTCGGTGGCGAAGGCCGGCGTGATCGGGCTGACCCGCTCCACCGCCCGCGAACTGGGGGAGTACGACATCACCGTGAACGCCATCTCCCCGGGCCCGATCGATACCGACATCATGGGCGGCACCCTCAGCGAGGAACGCAAGGAAGAACTCACCCGGGACCTGGTGGTCAACCGGGTGGGATCCCCCCGCGACATCGCTGCCGCCATCGCCTTCCTCATCAGCGAGGACGCCGGCTACATCTCCGGCCAGACGCTGAATGTGGACGGCGGCCTCTACATGCACTAGGAAAGGACCCCCATGGGCGCCTGGACCAAGGAACGACGGATCTACCTGGCAATCGGCGTGCTCGCCTGCCTGGCGGGCGTGGTTCTCATCGCCTTCCCGCTGTAACCGGGCATCAACGTGCACCGATTTCCACGCTTACATACTCAAAGAGGAGTTTAGATGTCCCTAACAGCAGCATCCACCAAGGAGCTCCTGGACTCGCCGGTCCTTAAATCGGCGATCTCCAAGGCCTCCTTCCGGCTCATGCCGATGCTCGTCATCCTGTACATCGTTGCGTTCCTGGACCGTACCAACGTGGGCTTCGCGGAGGCGGCGCTCGGGGTGGACCGGGGGGTCACCGCGGGGGCCTACGCCCTTGGCGCCGGTATCTTCTTCATCGGCTACGCACTGTTCGAAATTCCCAGCAACCTGCTCCTGACCAAGTTCGGCGCAAAGGTGTGGCTGGCCCGCATCGCCATCACCTGGGGCATCGTGTCCGCCTGCTTCGCCTTCGTCCAGGGCGAGACTTCCTTCATCATCCTGCGTTTCCTGCTGGGTGTAACCGAAGCAGGCCTGTTCCCCGGCGTCATCATGTTCCTCGCTGCCTGGTTCCCCAACAAGGTGCGCGTGAAAATGTTCGCCATCTTCTACCTCGCGCAGCCGTTCTCGCAGATGATGGGTGCCCCGCTGTCCGGCTGGCTGATAAACATCGGCGACCAGGTTCCCGGCGTGGCCGGCTGGCAGGTCATGTTCTTCGTGGAAGGCATGCTCGCCGTTGTGGCCGGCATCGCCGCGTACTTCTTCCTGATCAACAGCCCCCAGGATGCCAAATTCCTGGACCCCGGGGAAAAACAGGCCCTGCTGGATGTCATGGCGCTGGAGGACACCGTCAAGGAAGAAACCGGCCCCCGAGGCGTCGTTGCCGCCATGAAGAACCGCAAGGTCTGGTACTTCACGGCCATCTACTTCTGCCTCCAGGTGGCTGTGTATGGCGTGACGTTCTACCTGCCGCAGCAGGTGTCCCAGCTGACCGGCCAAAAGGTCGGACTGATGGTGGGCCTGCTGGCAGCGATCCCGTGGTTCTTTGGCATCTTCGCCTGCTACTTCATCGGCCGGGCCGCCAACACCATAGTCCGCCGCCGTGTCTGGGGCACCGGCCTGTTCCTCTCCACCGGCCTGTGCATCTTCGGCTCTGCCTGGGCGGGAGCAAACCATATCCCGGCCCTGGGCATCCTCTTCATCACCCTGGCGGTGTGCAGCTTCCTGTCCATCGGCCCCATCGCCTGGTCCTACCCCACGGCCTTCCTCACCGGAACGGCAGCCGCCGCGGGCATTGGCCTGATCAACTCGCTGGGCAACCTGGGCGGCTTCGTGGCCCCGATCCTGCGCACAACGGTCAACCAGGTTACGGCGTCGGACACCGGCACCATGGGGGTCTACGCGCTGGGCGTCCTGCCGTTCGTGGCCGCCATCATGATGTACGCCACCAAGCGGTTCCGCAACAAGGCGGACGACCTGCTCGACCACAAGTGATCGAACCCATGCCCGACTGCAGCACAACGGACCGCCAGGGCACCGAAACGGTGTACGTCGGCGTCAGCACCAAAATGTACCTGGGCTACGCCGACTCCCTTGAGTGGCTCACCGGCATCAGGCACGAAGTGGACACCCGTCCGGCCCTTGCGGCCGGGCGGGTGGTCCCGTTCGTCGTCCCCAGTTTTCCGGTGCTGCCGGCCGCCGGCCGGATCCTCGAAGGGTCGCCGGTCCGCCTCGGCGCGCAGAACTGCGGCTGGGCGGACGGGCCCTGGACGGGGGAAGTGGCTCCGTCCATGCTGGCTGATCTGGGCGTCCTCCTGGTGGAGATCGGCCACGCCGAACGCCGCGCCCACTTCGGCGAAACTGACGGCATTGTGGCGCTCAAGGTCCGGGCAGCGGACGACGCCGGGCTGACGCCGCTGCTCTGCGTGGGAGAAGACTCCTTGGGGGAAGGCTCCCCCCGTGACGCCGCCGTCGTTGTGTACAGGCAGATCCGGGCGGCCGTTGGCGGCGACTGGGCGCTGGCCGCCCGGGTCATCGTGGCCTACGAACCTGTCTGGGCCATCGGGGCAGCAGAGCCGGCGGACGCCGGGTACGTGTCCGACGTCGTCAGCCACCTCCGCGCGCTGCTCGCCGGGCATGGGCTAGTGGGGCTCCCGGTCATCTACGGCGGGTCAGCCAAGCCCGGCGTGCTGCCCAGGCTCAGCGGCGTTTCCGGGCTGTTCCTGGGCCGCTTTGCCCACGATCCCGCCAACTTCGGGAAGGTACTGGACGAGGCGCTGGCACTGACTTCAAAGGCCACTGCGTCCTCTGCCGGGTAAGGGCGGCGGGACAGGCGGGACATCAGCTGGCGACGGCGGCCCGCAGGGCCAGGATGCGCTGCAGCTGCTGGCGCTCCTCAGCCTGGTGCAGCTGGACATCGCGGCCGCTCAGGATGCGCTGCCGGGTATTCGCCAGATGCGTGGCGGCCTTCAGGAACTCCCTCATCTGCCTTTTCCTGCCATAGCTGCCGGCCCAGTTCAACGCCGTCCGCCGTCCGCCCACGGTGGCCAGGAGCTCCACCTCAGCGGGAGTGAACCAGCCTGCCGCCGAGTACTCGAGCAGCCGCTGCCGGGTCAGCCTCTTCTCCGCGACGCGCAGCAGGATGATGCCGCCTACAGCGAGGAGGAAGATGGGCACCTGGACCAGGATGTAGTCCGCCAGGAAGCCCTGCCCCATGCTGTTCCAGCGGTTGTGCAGGAACATGGCAGGCAGCAGCCCCACCAGGAAAGCGGCCACCGAGGCGCCGGTATGCCAGCGCCGGGCGGCGAACCCCATGACCAGCCCGGTGGTGCCCGTGAAGATCGCATGCGCAAAGGGCGACATGACCCCGCGGAGGAAAAAGACCTGGGCGAAGTCGCCTGCGGGATCTGCCGACTCCGCGATGGCCCTGCCGAAGTACAGGATGTTCTCGGTGAAAGCGAAACCCCCGGCGATGGTGAACGCGAAGACCACGCCGTCCACCGGCCCGTCAAAGTGTTTCCTCGCCAGCAGGAGCAGCATCAGCAGCCCCAGGGATTTGGCGAACTCCTCCACGACGGGCGCCTGCACCGTGGCCATGTAGGTCCGGAGGTCCGCCTCGTCAGAAAACTGGAACGCCAGGACGAAAAACGGCTGGATGAGCAGGGTCACCGCAATGGATACGGCGGCGCCCCACGTGAAGGCGAAGTACAGCAGCCGCTTTGGCTCGGGCTCCCACTTGTCGATGATGTGCACGGCCAGGAGCACCACGGACAGGGGGATCAATGATGCGAGGAACCCCACAACGAACCCGGCCGCCCCCGTGCTGGACAGCAGGAACGGCACCACCAGGAAAAGGCTCAGGAGGGCCAGGACACTGACGCCGACGGTCAAACCCAGCAGGCCGCTGCGGGACCTGGCCGCCTTCACCATGGTTCCCTGGTCCTGCGGCGGCACCACAGTTCCAACCGGTGCCCCCTCATGCCCGGGCGCCGGACGGTAGTTCCCGGGCTGCACGTGCCCCATCCAGCTGGGGCTGGCCTGGGCGGGCAGCGGCGCCGTTCCCAGCCCCCAGGGGTCTTCCGGCCGGCCGGACGCAGGGTTGCTCGGATGCATCGACATACCGAAAAGCCTAGGTGTGAGTCGCCCGGACGCCTAAGACCACGCCTTGCCGGTTCTACTAAGCCGCCTGGGTGTGACCATCACCGCGTCCTCCCGACGCATGTCCAGGGAGGCCGCTGTGGTAATTTTGAGTCGCACATGATCCTTTTTTAATTCCGTCCCGTGAGGCGGGGAAAGGGGAGACGAGCGTTGACTTCTGTCACCAGCGCACCGGTTCCAGCCAGGGTTGTCCTCAGCCAGGCGGACATTGACCGGGCCCTCACTCGTATCGCCCATGAGATCCTTGAGGCCAACAAGGGATCGCAGGACCTCGTCCTGCTGGGCATCCCGCGCCGCGGTTTCCCGCTGGCTGTCCGGCTCGCCGAAAAAATCGCCGCCGCGGATCCCACCGTTGACGCAGCGGCCATCGTCGGCCAGCTGGACGTCACCATGTTCCGCGACGACCTCTCCCACCAGGGCACCCGGCCGCCGTACCCCACCAAGCTGCCGCGCACGGGCATCGACAACAAGGTGGTGGTCCTGATCGACGACGTCCTCTACTCCGGCCGCACCATCCGCGCCGCCCTGGACGCCCTCGTGGACCTCGGCCGCCCCCGCATCGTCCGGCTCGCCGTCCTGATCGACCGGGGCCACCGGGAGCTTCCCATCCGGGCCGACCACGTCGGCAAGAACCTGCCGACGTCATCCGCGGAAAAGGTCAGGGTCCGGCTGGAGGAAACCGATAGCGCCCCCGGCGGCGCACCCGTCAACGAAGTAGTCATCGAGGGCCGCTCATGAAGCACCTGCTCTCCACCGAGGACCTCAGCCTTGCCAGCGCCATCCGTATCCTCGACACCGCCGAGGAGATGGCTGCCGTGGGCGACCGCGAGGTCAAGAAGCTCCCGGCCCTTCGCGGCCGTACCGTGGTGAACCTCTTCTTCGAAGATTCCACCCGCACCCGCATCTCCTTCGAGGCCGCCGCCAAGCGGCTCTCGGCGGATGTCATCAACTTCGCCGCCAAGGGATCCTCGGTGTCCAAGGGGGAGTCCCTGAAGGACACCGCCCAGACGCTGTCCGCCATGGGCGCGGACGCCGTCGTGATCCGCCACTGGGCCTCCGGTGCGCCGCACCGCCTGGCCGCAACCGACTGGATCGACGCCGCCGTCATCAACGCCGGGGACGGCACCCACGAACACCCGACCCAGGCACTGCTCGATGCGTTCACCATGCGCCGGCACTGGGCCCGCCTGGCCGGCACCGGTTCCGAAGGCGCAGACCTCAAGGGCATGCGGGTGGCCATTGCCGGGGACGTCCTGCACTCGCGGGTGGCGCGCTCCAACGTCTGGCTCCTGCGTACCCTCGGTGCTGACGTCACCCTCGTGGCGCCGCCCACCCTGCTGCCCATCGGCGTCGAAAAGTGGCCCTGCAAGGTCAGCTACAACCTGGACGAGACCCTCGAACAGGGCGTTGATGCCGTCATGATGCTCCGCGTCCAGGGTGAACGCATGAATGCATCCTTCTTCCCCAGTACCCGTGAGTACTCCCGCCGCTGGGGCTTTGATGACAACCGCCTGCGGGCGCTGGACACCCTGGGCATGAAGGACACCATCATCATGCACCCCGGCCCGATGAACCGCGGCCTGGAAATTTCGGCGGCAGCCGCTGATTCACCGCGTTCCACCGTGCTGGCCCAGGTCCGCAACGGCGTCTCGGTGCGCATGGCCGCACTCTACCTGCTGCTCTCCGGGGACACCCGCGGACCAGCCGCCACCCCCGCCCTGGCGTACGCCGGCACCCATCCCACCAAGGAGAGCAACTGATGGCAGCCAACACCGGAACCTACCTGATCCGCGGCGCCTCGATCCTGGGCGGCGAACCGGCGGACCTGCTGATCCGCGACGGGCTGATCGCTGAGCGTGGGACGGCTCTTTCAGCCGACGGAGCCACAGTGGTCGACGCCGCCGGCCTGGTGGCACTGCCGGGCATGGTGGACGTCCATACCCACCTCCGCGAACCCGGCCGCGAAGACGCCGAAACCGTGGAGACCGGAACCCGGGCCGCCGCGCTGGGCGGTTACACCGCTGTCCATGCGATGGCCAACAGCACTCCCGTGGCAGACACCGCCGGCGTGGTGGAACAGGTCTACACCCTCGGCCAAACGGCCGGCTGGGTGGACGTCCGGCCCGTCGGCGCCGTCACCGTGGGCCTGGCCGGGGAACAGCTCGCCGAGTTGGGCGCCATGGCCGATTCCCGCGCCAGGGTCCGGATGTTCTCCGACGACGGCATCTGCGTCCACGATCCCGTCCTCATGCGCCGTGCGCTGGAATACGTCAAGGCGTTCGACGGCGTGGTGGCCCAGCACGCGCAGGAACCCCGACTGACAGCCGGCGCCCAGATGAACGAGGGCGAAGTGTCCGCCGTGCTGGGGCTGGCAGGGTGGCCCGCGGTGGCCGAGGAAAGCATCATTGCCCGCGACGTCCTGCTGGCCCGGCATGTCGGGTCCCGGCTCCACGTGTGCCACGTCTCCACCGCCGGTTCGGTGGAAATCATCCGCTGGGCCAAGGAGCGCGGCATCAACGTCACCGGCGAGGTCACCCCGCACCACCTGCTCCTGACCGACGACCTGGTCCGCAGCTACGACCCCGTCTACAAGGTGAACCCGCCTTTGCGGACCGACGCCGATGTCCAGGCCCTGCGCGCCGGCCTCGCGGACGGCACCATCGACGTCGTAGGCACGGACCACGCGCCGCACCCCAGTGAGCACAAGGAATGCGAGTGGGCGCAGGCGGCCATGGGAATGACCGGACTGGAAACTGCCCTGTCCGTGGTCCAGCACACCATGATCGAAACCGGCCTGATCACCTGGGCGGATTTTGCCAGGGTGACCTCCACGGCGGCTGCGGCGATCGGCCGCCTCGAGGACCAGGGCCGGCCGCTGGAAGCAGGGGAGCCCGCCAACATCACCTTGGTGGACCCGGCCGCGCGCTGGACCGTGGAGCCCGCAAAGATGGCCACGATGGGACGGAACTCCCCGTTCAAGGGCATGGAACTGCCCGGCAAGGTGGTGGCCACGTTCTTCAAGGGCCACCCCACCGTCCTCAACGGCGAGCTCAACACCCCGTACCCGTACGGGTCGGCCACAACCGCAGGCGCAGCCTGATGGACACCAAGCTGCTTTCGCTGGTCATCACGCTGGGCCTCATCGCCATAGCATTTGCCCTTATCTGGATGGGCTGGCGGAACCGCCTCCGACGCCAGTCCGACGTCGAACGGTTGCCCGTGGTGCCGGAGGCGCCGGGGGAGCCGCTCGCCGCAGCCGAGGGCCAGTACGTAGCGTCCACCACCGCCGGT
Source organism: Pseudarthrobacter sp. CC4 (assembly GCF_048957775.1). NCBI lineage: Bacteria > Bacillati > Actinomycetota > Actinomycetes > Micrococcales > Micrococcaceae > Pseudarthrobacter > Pseudarthrobacter sp. CC4. The sequence goes on from NZ_JARCCZ010000018.1 coordinate 52,009, forward strand.
GACTGGCTGGACCGGATCGCCGTGCATGCGCTGGGCATCCGCACCAATGCCACGCTGGAGGTCTACCCGCACGGCGTCCTCTTTGACCGTTCCGGGGCTCCGGCGCTCTATATCCCGGCGGCGTCCCTGGCCGGCGTGCGGCTGGACAGCGGGATGGCCGGAAAGTTCGTGGAGAAGGACGGCCTCCTGGTCCTTGCCTGGGCGCACGGCAGCCATGTGCTGGACACCGGCTTCCGGACCAGGCGCGCAGAGGACAGGGACGTGCTCATCGCAGCACTTCAGGAATTGATTTCTTCGGCCCCCGCGGCTGATGCCAATAGTGGAAAGTAAGACAGTGACAACAAACACCGCAGTAACCGCCCCAGTTTCCGCTCCCGTGTCCGCTCCAGCTGCGCTGGTGCTCGAAGACGGCCGCATCTTCCGCGGAAGCAGCTACGGCGCCACCGGAACCGCGCTGGGCGAAGCAGTCTTCGCCACCGGCATGACCGGCTACCAGGAAACCATCACGGACCCCTCCTACGCCCGCCAGCTCGTAGTGCAGACCGCTCCGCACATCGGCAACACCGGCGTGAACAATGAGGACGCCGAGTCCCGCCGCATCTGGGTCGCCGGCTACATCGTCCGCGATGCCGCCCGCCGCCCGTCCAACTGGCGCTCCGAGCGTTCGCTGGACGAGGAGCTGGTGGCACAGGGCATCGTCGGCATCCAGGGCGTGGACACCCGCGCCATCACCCGCCACCTGCGCGAGCACAAGACCATGCGCGCCGGCATCTTCTCCGGCGAGGCCGCCCAGGCCACGGACAAGGAACTGCTCGACGCCGTGCTGGCCAGCGCCCCGATGGAAGGCGCCCGGCTGGCCGAGGAAGTCAGTATCGACGAAGCCTACGTGGTGGAACCCAAGGACCACGGCTGGGACGGCGAACCCCGCTTCAGCATCGCCGCCATCGACCTTGGCATCAAGGCCATGACCCCGGTCCGGTTCGCCGAGCGCGGCGTCCGCGTGCACGTGCTTCCGGCCACCGCAACCCTGGCGGACGTCAAAGCCGTCAACCCGGACGGCTTCTTTATGTCCAACGGCCCCGGGGACCCCGCCACAGCCGACGTCCAGGTCAAGCTCCTCCGCTCCGTCCTGGACGAAAAGCTGCCCTACTTCGGCATCTGCTTCGGCAACCAGATCCTGGGCCGTGCGCTCGGCTTCGGCACCTACAAGCTGAAGTACGGCCACCGCGGCATCAACCAGCCAGTCATGGACCGGCGCACCGGCAAGGTGGAGATCACCTCCCAGAACCACGGCTTTGCCGTGGATGCACCGCTCGACGGCGCCACGCAGGCACCGGAGGCACGTTACGGCCGCGTCGAAGTCAGCCACGTCAGCCTGAACGACGATGTGGTGGAAGGCCTCGCCTGCCTGGACATCCCCGCCTTCTCCGTCCAGTACCACCCGGAAGCAGCCGCGGGACCGCACGACGCCGCGTACCTCTTCGACCGCTTCATTGACCTGATGGAGGGCACCCGGGACGGCAGGACCGCCAACCTGTCCAAGGAACCGGTGGACTCCGCCCATCCCGCTGCCGGTACCGCTGCTGGTGCCGGCCACAACAACGACAACAAGACTGAGGACAAGAAGTAATGCCGAAACGTACAGATCTCAAAAGCGTCCTCGTCATTGGTTCCGGCCCGATCGTCATCGGCCAGGCCGCCGAGTTCGACTACTCCGGCACGCAGGCGCTGCGCGTCCTGAAGGAGGAGGGCCTGCGGGTCATCCTGGTCAACTCCAACCCGGCCACCATCATGACGGACCCCGAGTTCGCCGATGCCACCTACATCGAGCCCATCACCCCCGAGGTGGTGGAGAAGATCATCGCCAAGGAACGCCCCGACGCCGTACTGCCCACACTGGGCGGGCAGACCGCGCTGAACACGGCCATCGCGCTGGACAAGAACGGCGTGCTGGAGAAGTACAACGTGGAGCTGATCGGCGCCAACATCGCCGCCATCGAGCTTGGCGAGGACCGCGAGAAGTTCAAGGGCGTCGTGGAGCGCTGCGGCGCCGAGTCCGCCCGCAGCCACATCATCCACACCATGGACGAGGCATTGAAAGCCGCCGAGGACCTCGGCTACCCCATGGTGGTCCGGCCCTCCTTCACCATGGGCGGCCTGGGCTCCGGCCTCGCCTACAACGAGGACGACCTCCGCCGCATCGTCGGCCAGGGCCTGCAGTACAGCCCCACCAGCGAGGTGCTGCTCGAAGAGAGCATCCTCGGCTGGAAGGAATACGAGCTAGAGATGATGCGCGACAAGAACGACAACGTCGTGGTGGTCTGCTCCATTGAAAACTTCGACCCCGTAGGCGTCCACACCGGCGACTCCATCACGGTGGCGCCGGCCCTCACCCTCACCGACCGGGAATACCAGCGGCTGCGCGACATCTCCATCGCCGTCATCCGTGAAGTTGGCGTGGACACCGGCGGCTGCAACATCCAGTTCGCCATCGACCCCGCCACCGGCCGCGTCGTGGTCATCGAGATGAACCCCCGGGTGTCCCGGTCCTCAGCGCTGGCGTCCAAGGCCACGGGGTTTGCGATCGCCAAGATCGCCACCAAGCTTTCCCTCGGCTACACGCTGGACGAGATCCCCAACGACATCACCCAGAAGACCCCGGCGTCCTTCGAGCCCACGCTCGACTACGTTGTGGTCAAGGTTCCGCGGTTCGCGTTCGAGAAGTTCCCGGCGGCGGACAACACCCTCACCACCACCATGAAGTCCGTGGGCGAGGCCATGGCCATGGGCCGCAACTTCACCGAAGCCCTGCAGAAGGCGCTGCGCTCCCTGGAGCAGAAGGGTTCGCAGCTGGACTTCAGCTCCGTCCCGGAATGGGAAGTGCCGGACCTCATCGAGAAGGCAAAGCGCCCGACGACGGAACGGCTCCACCAGGTGCAGCGCGCCCTCCTGGGCGGCGCCACCGTTGAACAGCTCTTCGAAGCCACCAAGATCGATCCCTGGTTCCTCGACCAGCTCCAGCTCCTCAACGAGATCTCCCGGGAAATCCGCCAGGCCGGCGCGCTGACGGCTGACATGCTCAAGCGGGCCAAGCGCCACGGCTTCTCCGACGAGCAGATCGGCTCCCTCACCCACAACTCCGAGGCCGTGGTCCGCGGAGTGCGCCAGGCCCTGGGCATCCGCCCCGTCTACAAGACCGTGGACACCTGCGCCGCCGAGTTCGCCGCGTACACGCCCTACCACTACTCGGCCTACGACGAGGAGGACGAGGTTGCGCTGCACTCCAAGCCGTCCATCCTGATCCTCGGCTCCGGCCCCAACCGCATCGGCCAGGGCATCGAGTTCGATTACTCCTGCGTCCATGCCTCCATGGCGCTGCGCAAGGCCGGCTACGAGACCGTCATGGTCAACTGCAACCCGGAAACCGTCTCCACCGACTACGACATCTCCACCCGCCTGTACTTCGAGCCGCTCACGCTCGAGGACGTGCTGGAGGTCATCGCCGCCGAGGAACGCACCGGCGGCGTGATGGGCGTGTTCGTCCAGCTCGGCGGCCAGACCCCCCTCAAGCTGGCCCAGCAGCTGGCCGACGCCGGCGTCCCCATCCTTGGCACCTCCCCGGAGGCGATCGACCTCGCCGAGCACCGCGGCGCCTTCTCCCGGGTCCTGGACAAGGCCGGCCTCATCTCCCCGAAGAACGGCACCGCCGTGTCCTTCGAGGACGCCAAGAAGATCGCCGACGAGATCGGCTACCCGGTCCTGGTCCGCCCGTCCTACGTGCTGGGCGGCCGCGGCATGGAGATCGTCTACGACGAGCCCAACCTGTCCCGCTACATTGCCAACGCCACGGAAATCACCCCGGACCATCCGGTGCTGATCGACCGCTTCCTGGAGGACGCCGTCGAAATCGACGTCGACGCGCTCTTCGACGGGACGGACATGTACCTGGGCGGCATCATGGAGCACATCGAGGAAGCCGGCATCCACTCCGGCGACTCGGCCTGCGTCCTGCCGCCCATCACCCTCGGCACCAATGTCCTGGAACGGGTCCGCACGGCAACCCGCGCCATCGCCGAAGGCGTGGGCGTCCGCGGCCTGATCAACATCCAGTTCGCCCTCGCCTCGGATGTGCTGTACGTCCTGGAAGCCAACCCCCGCGCATCGCGCACGGTGCCGTTCGTCTCCAAGGCCACCGGCGTGCAGATGGCCAAGGCCGCCGCCCTGATCGGCACCGGCGTGACCATCAACCAGCTCCGCAGCGCCTACAAGATGCTGCCGGAGACCGGTGACGGATCCACCCTGCCCCTGGACGCCCCCGTCTCCGTCAAGGAGGCAGTCCTGCCGTTCAGCCGCTTCCGTACGCTGGAAGGCAAGGTTGTGGATTCCCTGCTCGGCCCGGAAATGCGCTCCACCGGCGAGGTGATGGGCATCGACAAGCACTTCGACACCGCCTTCGCGAAGAGCCAGGCCGCCGCCAACAACGCACTGCCCACCGAAGGCAAGATCTTTGTCTCCGTGGCCAACCGGGACAAGCGCTCGGTGATCATGGGCGTCAAGCGGCTCTCCGACCTCGGTTTCGAGATCGTGTCCACCGGCGGCACCGCCGACGTCCTGCGCCGCAACGGCATCCAGGCAACGCCGGTCCGCAAGGTGGCAGAAGGCAGCAGCGCCGAAGGCGAAGGCACCATCGCCGACCTCGTGATCGCGGGTGAGATCGACATGGTCTTCAACACGCCTTCCGGCGGCGAGGCCCGCAGCGACGGCTACGAACTCCGGGCCGCGGCCACGTCCATCGGCATCCCCTGCATCACCACGGTGGCCGAGTTCAACGCCGCAGTGCAGGCCATCGAGGCCATGCGGACCTACGAATGGTCGGTCACCAGCCTGCAGGAGCATGCCGCTGCCCTGGCCGAGTCCCAGAAGGCGGCGCTGCAGCGTGCCTGAGCAGGCACCAGCGTCCCCCGCAGTGCAGGGCCGGGAGCCCTTCGGCTCCCGGCTTGGCGCGGCCATGGCCGCCCGGGGTCCGCTCTGCGTCGGGATCGATCCGCACCCTGCCCTGTTGAAGGCCTGGGGGCTGGCGGACGACGCCGGCGGGCTGAGGCGGTTTTCGCTGACAGTTTTGGAGGCCGTGGGTTCGCTCGCTGCCGCCATCAAGCCGCAGGTGGCGCTGTATGAGCGCCACGGGTCCGCCGGCATGGCTGTCCTGGAGGAGCTTCTTGCCGAAGCGCGCGATGAGTCGGTGCTCACCATCGCCGATGCCAAGCGCGGCGACATCGGATCCACCATGGCCGCCTACGCAGACGCCTGGCTCCGTGACGATTCCCCGCTGGCAGCGGATTCGGTGACACTCAGCCCGTACCTGGGTTTTGAGTCCCTGCGGCCAGCCCTGGACCTCGCTGCCGCGACCGGCCGCGGCGTCTTCGTCCTTGCCCTGACGTCCAATCCGGAGGGCGCCTCGGTCCAGCACGTCGGCGGAACCGATTCGGTGGCCCGGAGGATTACCGAAGCCGCCGCGGCGGAAAACCGGCGCTACCCGGGGAACCTGGGCTCCGTGGGCCTGGTGGTGGGTGCAACCGTGGGCTCGGCCCTCGCTGAACTGGAACTGGACCTTGCCGCGGTCCGCGGCCCGCTCCTGGCGCCGGGCCTCGGGGCCCAGGGCGCCACGCCCGCCGACCTCCGCGCCACGTTCGGTACGGCCTACCCGCAGGTCCTCGGAACATCCAGCCGGGACATCCTGTCCGCCGGGCCGGACCTGCGCGGCCTGCGGGACGCCGCGCAGCGGACCCTGCACGGCCTCCGCAGCGAATAGCGGCGGGTTTCACCGGATGCATTGATTCGGGCAGCACCAAAGGGTAGTTTCAGGACAGGTCCAAGGGCGGCCGCCTTTGGACACAGTCCGCCGAATCCGGGGGTGTCCACATGGTCCTGCGACCGTTATCCGCGTCGGAACGGGCTGACGCGCTGAACAAGGCGGCAGCAGCCAGGGCCACCCGCGCGGCGGCCAAGGAAAGCCTGAAGAACGGTGAGAGGTCCGCGGCGGACATCATCGACTCCGCGCAGCAGGACGACGCCCTTGCGCGGATGAAGGTTTCGGAGCTGCTCGAGGCCCTTCCGGGCATCGGAAAGGTCCGGGCCGCGATCATCATGGGCCAGTTGGGAATCGCCGCTTCCCGCAGGGTCCGCGGCCTGGGCGTTCACCAGCGCCGGGCGCTGGTAGATTTTATAGACGATAACCAGGGCGGGCCCTAAACCCGCCTTAACCCAAACCCCGGCAAAGGAATACGTGAGCAAGAAACCTGGATTGACAGTCCTCGCTGGCCCGACGGCTGTTGGCAAAGGCACCGTGTCCACCTACATCCGGGACAACTATCCCGAGGTCTGGCTGTCCGTATCCGCCACCACCCGCGCACCCCGCCCCGGAGAGCAGGACGGGGTCCACTACTTTTTCAAGTCCAAGGAAGAGTTCGAAAAACTCGTGGCTGACGGTGAACTCCTCGAATGGGCAGTGGTCCACGGCCAGAACACCTATGGGACCTTGAAGAGCACGGTGGACCATGCCATCGCCGAGGGCCGGTCCGTGCTCCTGGAAATCGACCTGCAGGGTGCCCGGCAGGTCAAGGCCGCTGTCCCGGACGCCCAGTTTGTGTTCCTGGCCCCGCCCAGCTGGGACGAAATGGTGCGCCGCCTGGTGGGCCGCGGCACGGAATCCCCCGAGGAACAGCAGCGACGCCTGGAAACCGCTAAACTGGAACTTGCTGCTGAACCGGAGTTCGACCATACCGTCATCAACGACGACGTTCGCCGGGCAGCGGACGAGCTTGTTTCACTCATGGGGCTGACCCCGCATCCGCACGGTTTGCCGGAACCGTCAACCCGCTAGAACTTTGGAGAATTCGTGTCCACGAACCTTGAAGGCATCATCAACCCGCCGATCGACTCGCTGCTTAAAGCGGCAGATTCCAAGTACGGCCTGGTGATCTTCGGTGCCAAGCGTGCTCGTCAGATCAACGCCTACTACGCCCAGCTGCACGAGGGCCTTTTCGAATACGTCGGCCCGCTGGTTGACACCAAGCTGAACGAGAAGTCCCTCTCGATCGCCCTTCGCGAGATCAACGAAGGCAAGCTGGTCTCCACGCCGATCCAGCCGGCAGAGTAAAACTGCCGCCTGACGTACTGGTGACGGAGGCCACGTGCGCATAGTCCTCGGAGTCGGGGGAGGGATTGCCGCCTACAAGGTGGCGTCGCTCCTCCGGCTTTTTACTGAAGCCGGGCACAACGTGACCGTGATTCCCACGGAGGCGTCCACACGTTTTGTGGGCACCGCCACCTGGGAGGCGCTATCCGGGAATCCGGTCAGCAACAGCGTCTTTGACGACGTCCACCAGGTCAACCACGTGCGTCTCGGCCACGAGGCAGACCTCGTGGTCGTCGCTCCGGCCACGGCGGACCTCCTGGCGAAGGCTGCAACCGGACAGGCCGGGGACCTCCTGACGAACACGCTGCTGATGGCTCACGGGCCGGTGCTGTTTGCCCCCGCCATGCACACCGAAATGTGGCAGCACGCGGCCACCCGCGCCAATGTCGAGACCCTCCGCGGGCGCGGGGCTGCGGTCCTGGAGCCGGCCACCGGGCGGCTCACGGGTGCAGATTCGGGCCCCGGCAGGCTTCCCGAGCCGGAAGCCATTTTCGCCGCCGCCATGGCCCTGGTGGAGGGCCGGCAGGACTTTCAGCTTCCGCTGGCCGGCCGCACAATCACCATCAGCGCCGGTGGCACCCGCGAGCCCCTGGACCCGGTGCGGTTCCTCGGCAACAGGTCCTCGGGCAAGCAGGGTGTCGCCCTGGCCGTAGCCGCCCGGAATGCAGGGGCAAACGTCCGGCTCCTCGCAGCGCACATGGAAGTTCCGCCGCCGGCTGGCGTCGAGGTTGTCCAAGTGGAGACCGCCCTGCAATTGCGGGAGGCGGCGCTGGCGGCGGCAGCTGATTCCGATGTCGTCATCATGTCCGCGGCAGTGGCGGACTTCCGCCCCGCGGAGGTCTCGGACACCAAGATCAAGAAACGTGATGACCGGACCGATCCCGTGATCACCTTGGTCCGCAACCCGGACATCCTGCTTGAACTGGTGGAACTGCGCAACAGTACCGTCCGGGGGGAGGGGCACCAGCTGATTGTCGGCTTCGCGGCGGAGACCGGAGACAGCGACGGCGATGTCCTGGCCCACGCCGAAGCGAAGCTGCAACGCAAGGGCTGCGACCTGCTGGTGGTCAACCACGTGGGTACGGACAAAGTGTTTGGCCAGGACACCACTTCGGTTGTCATCCTTGCCCGCTCCGGGTCCGAACCACAGGAGGCGTCCGGAACCAAGACCGAGGTGTCAGCGGCCATCATCAGCCGGATCGCCTTTGAACTGAATGCCGTTTCGCCCCGCGCCTGAGTGTTTCAGGCCACGTTTGCTTAGCACGGAGACATCTCCCGGCGTCTCCTGCGGGGCGGGCGTATTCCAACCAGTAAGGTAGTTAAGTGACTTTACCGCTGCACCTTCCCCACACTTCCGGGGCCACGCCTCCCGCGCTTCGGCTCTTCACTTCCGAGTCGGTCACCGAGGGCCACCCGGACAAGATCTGCGACCAGATCAGTGACGCCATCCTGGACGCGCTGCTGGCCGCCGACCCCGAATCCCGGGTCGCGGTGGAGACAATGGCCACTACCGGCCTGGTCCACGTTGCAGGCGAAGTCACCACCGATGCCTACGTGGAGATTCCGCAGATCGTGCGCGAAACCATCCTGGGCATCGGCTACGACTCTTCAGCCAATGGATTCGACGGCGCCCGCTGCGGAGTGTCCGTATCCATCGGCCAGCAGTCCAACGACATCGCCGGGGGCGTGTTCAACTCCCTGGAGGCCCGTGAGGGGCGCCAGGAAGACGATTACGACCTTCAGGGCGCCGGCGACCAAGGCCTCATGTTCGGGTACGCCAGCGATGAAACCCCCTCCTACATGCCCGTGCCCATCTGGCTGGCACACCGGTTGTCCGAGCGCCTCACCGAAGTGCGCAAGTCGGGCCAGTTGGCCTACCTGCGTCCGGACGGCAAGACCCAGGTGACGGTCGGATACGACAAAGACGTTCCGGTCTCGGTGGAAACGGTGGTTATCTCAAGCCAGCACGCCGAAGGTGCAAGTCTTGACCAGCTCCGCGCCGACCTCGCGTCGATCGTCATCGAACCGGTGCTCGCAGGTGCCAACCTGGACCTGTCCCGGGTGCGCAACATCCTCAACCCTGCCGGTGAGTTCGTGATTGGCGGGCCCGTGGGCGACGCCGGCCTCACCGGCCGCAAGATCATCGTGGACACGTACGGCGGCATGGCCAGGCACGGCGGCGGGGCCTTCTCCGGCAAGGACCCGTCCAAGGTGGACCGCTCGGCTGCCTACGCCATGCGGTGGGTTGCCAAGAACGTGGTGGCGGCAGGACTCGCCAAGCGTGCGGAGATCCAGATTGCGTACGCCATTGGCCAGGCCCGTCCCGTAGGTACCTACGTGGAAACCTTCGGGACTGAAACCGTTGATCCGGCCCGGATCAGCGCCGCCATCGCGGAAATTTTCGACTTGCGCCCCCGTGCCATCATCGATGCACTGGACCTGAAGCGCCCCATCTATGCCAAGACGGCAGCCCACGGCCACTTTGGCCGCGACGAGCCGGACTTTACCTGGGAGCGGCTGGACCGCGTTGATGACCTGAAGGCGTTCTTCAACGCCTAAGCCCCGGTGGGCCGCCCTGAGCCTGCCTTGGGAATCATTGCCTTCGGCGGAATGTCACCGCCCTGTGGTTGGCTGGACATGTCCACACGGGAGCTGAACGGAGGTAACGGCCATCGCTGCTGACAGGACCCTCAAGCCATTCCTGGACATCCCGGACGCCGTGCAGCCTACCCTGCTGCAGGGGTTTCCTTCCGCGTCCCGGCCGCCGGGACCGCAGTTGTCAAAGAATATGCCCGTGGCCAGGGTGCTGGTGGAATCCTCCCTTCCGCACCTGGACCGGCTTTTCGACTACGGGGTTCCGGAGGCCCTTGACGAGTCCGCCAAGCCGGGAGTCCGGGTCAAAGTCAAGTTCAACGGCCAGGACCTCAACGGGTTCATCATGGAGCGGGTGGCAGAGTCCGACGCCGGGCACACCCTGGTGCCGTTGGCGAAGGTTGTGTCCCCGGTGCCGGTGCTGACGCCCGCCGTCCGGGAGCTTGTTTCCTCCGTCGCCGCACGCTACGCCGGGACGGTCAGCGATGTCCTCCGCGTCGCCGTCCCGCCCAGGGTGGCCAGGCTGGAAAAGGAGTTCGCGTCAGCGGAGCCGGCGGGGCCGGCAGTCCCGGACCAGGCAGAACCCCGCGAGGCCACGGCCCTGCAGGCCGGTCCCGCGCAGGACGCCCTGCCGAGTGCCTGGGCGGCCTACCATAACGGCCAGGCCTTCCTGCAGCACCTGGCCGGTGGCGGTTCGCCCAGGGCCGTGCTGAACCCGCTGCAGGGATTCGGTCCGGGTGGGTGGCCCCAGCTGCTGGCGGAGGCCGTGGCCGCCGCGTACGCATCAGGGCGCGGCGCCGTGGTGGTTGTGCCCGATTACCGCGACCTTGACCGCCTTGAAGAGGCGCTCCACTGCCTGCTGCCCGAAGACGCAGTTGCCCGGCTGACTGCCGACGACGGTCCCACCCCGCGGTACCGGAACTTCCTGCGGCTCCTGGCAGGGACTGCCCGCGTTGCCATCGGCACCAGGTCGGCAGCTTTTGCACCCGTCAAGGACCTGGGCCTGGTGGCCTGTTGGGACGACGGCGACGACCTCCACATCGAGCAGCGCGCCCCGTATGCGCACGCCCGCGAGGTGCTGCTCCTGCGGGCTGGGCAGGAGGATGCCGCGTGCCTCCTTGCAGGCCACTCCCGAAGCACGGAAGCCCAGCGGCTGGTAGAAGCGGGCTGGGCACGTGCGGTCGAAGCCGGCCGCCCTGACGTCCGGAGGACAGCTCCGCGCATCGTCAACACTGCTGACAGCTTCGAGCAGGAGCGGGATCCGCTGGCCAGGATTGCCCGCCTGCCCGGCGCCGCGTGGCGGGCCGCCAAGGAGGGGCTGGAGCGCGGACCGGTCCTGGTCCAGGTGGCCCGCGCCGGTTATGCGCCGTCACTGGCCTGTGAGATGTGCCGGGAGCCGGCGCGCTGCGGCAGCTGCCAGGGACCGCTGGCCGTGGCAGGCGCCAGCGGCACGTCCGCCATGCCCCAATGCCGCTGGTGCTCCACCCCGGCGCCGGACTGGCACTGCGTGCACTGCGGCGGCAGGCGCCTGCGCAAGGGTGCCACCGGAGTGATCAGGACAGCTGAGGAACTCGGCCGTGCCTTTCCCGGGAAGACCGTCGTTACTTCCTCGGGAGACCAGGTAAAGGCTGAGGTGGGTCCGGGCAAGGCGCTGGTGGTGGCCACGGTGGGTGCCGAACCGGTAGCGGACGGGGGATACGCGGCTGCACTGCTCCTGGACGGTGATTCACTCCTGCGCCGGGAGACGCTGCGCGCCGGCGAGGATACGGTGCGTCGGTGGTTCAATGCAGCCGCTCTGGTGCGTCCGGCGGCGGACGGCGGGCTGGTAGTGGTCACGGCCGCGGATACAGCTGCCGTGGGTGCACTGCTTCGCTGGGACCCCGCCGGTTATGCGGAACGGGAACTTTCCCTGCGCATGGAGCTGCAGCTTCCCCCCGCGGTCCGCCTCGCCTCCGTCACCGGGCCGCGCGCCGCCGTCGAACATTACACCGGTGCCGTGTCAGCGGAACTTGCCTCCAGCGGGATCACCTTACGGACCGCCGGGCCCGCACCCGTGGTGCTCAGCGGTCCGCCGTCGCCCCGCCGTTCAGCGGAGGATGTGCGCACCCTGCTCTTCTTCCCCTACGGACAGGCTGCGGCCGTCACCCGTGTCCTGCGGGTCACCAGGGCCGCGGCCGCTGCGAAACGCTCCAGCGAGCCTTTCCAGCTCCGGCTGGACGGCATCGACGTCCTCTAGGGGCGTCCTCTAACGCCGGCCCCGGCGCCGGGCCATGATTTCGTGTGCCACATCCACTAGCTGGCGGGCCGACTCGTCCCAGGTGAACTCCCGTGCACGCGCAACGCAGCGCCGCGAAAGTTCCTCCCAGTGCCCGTTGTCCTGGAGCGTGCGCACGGCATCGGCAAACTGTTCCGGGGACTCCGGATCCACGTAGAGCGCGGCGTCCCCGCCGACCTCCCGGAAGATGGGGATGTCGCTGGCAACAACAGGGGTGCCGAGCGCCATGGCCTCCACCAGGGGAAGCCCGTAGCCTTCAGCCCGGGACAGGCTGACCAGCGCCGCAGCAGAGCGCAGGAATTCGTGATACTGCTCGTCCGTGACGCCGTTGTGGAATACCACGTGCGCCCCTGGCGGAACCAGGCGTTCCAATTCGGCGCGGCGTTGGGGCGTGATGCGGCTGAGCAGGTGGAGGGTGTACCCGGGCAGGCCCGCCATCCCCGCCACCATGGTTTCCACGTTCTTGTACGGCATGAAAGAGCCCATGTAGACGAGCGCGCGGTCTGCACCGGCGCCAGCGGGCCGCGGTCCGTGTTCCTGCTCCGGCTGGGGGGCATTGCTGATGATCCGCACCGGGCGGCGCGTCAGGCGGTACTTTGCGATCAGCGCTTCCGTGGTTGCGCTGATGGTGGCCACAGTGTCGGCGCGGTTGAGGAGGAGCCGCTGCGGCCAGTATGCCTTGTGGTACAGCCGCCACAGCAGGCGCACGGGCGCGGGGAGGAAGCCGGGCGGGGCCGGGTGTTCGTAGTAGATAAGGTCGTGGAGGGTCAGGACCAGGCCGTACTTGCGGCCCCATGTTCCCATCGTCTGCATGGGGCACACCACCACGTCGGCGCCCAGCTTGTTGATGGTCCGCGCCACGAACAATTCCGACGGCGACAGCGGGCTGCCGATCAGGGTGTACGGAACGTCCGGGAGCAGGGCGAGTTGCCGGACGTCGGAGACCAGCATGGAGACGTCGGCGATTTTAGCCGTGGCGGCAATCAGGCTGGCGCCGTAGCGGCTGATGCCGTCGTGGTGGTCTGTCCGGGTAAACCGTGCGTCAATGACAATCTTCACGCGGGATGGTCCTTAAGGAAGCTGCGGATGAAAGTGGCTGCCGGTTCAGGTGTTTCGTAGTGGATCAGATGCCCGACGCCGGGAATCACCTGGAGCTCTCCATCCGGCAGCAGCGCAGCCAGGCGGTGTTGGTCGGCCAGGGCGGCGATCTCGTCCTTTTCCCCCGCGATCAGCAGGACTGGCAGGGTCAGCCGGCCGGCTACTTCCGCCACATGGCTGCTGACTGATGCCGTAAACGATTCAAGGAGGCTCTCCCGGCTGGCGAAAGCGCTGAAGTAGGCGTGGTGCTGGCCGTGGATGAACCGGCGGAGGTCTTTATCGCCCGTCTTGGCCATGGTTTCACTCATGACCCGGACAATCAGCGGATTCCGCAGCAGGGCCAGTCCCACCGTCCGGGGGAGCCGGGCTGAAAGGCGGTAGTACAGGATCGCCAGCCTGGTCATCACACCCTTTGGCCCTTCCAGTGCCGGTGCCGCAATGGGGTTGATGAGGATGAGCGGATCCACGGTGCCGGGACGATCGGCCACGAAGTGCGCCGCAATGATGGAGCCGAACGAGTGTCCCAGCAGGACCGTGTCCGGGCCGAGGCCCAGGGCTGCCATGAATTGCGTGATGAACAGGCCGTAGCGCTCCACGGAATGCTCGCCCGACCGGAATGCCGCGGACTCACCAAATGCGGGCAGGTCCGGCATGATGATCCGCATCTCGGGAAGCTGGTCTGCCACCCTCAGCAGTCCGTGGTGGTCTCCGCGGAAGCCATGGATGACCAGGATGGTGCGTGTTTCGGGGCTGGCCACCAGCGGTTCGTAGGTCCAATAGGCAACCTTGCCGCCGTCGAGCTCCAGGGTGGAGGCGGACGTGCGTGCGGCCAGGTCGGCGCTGAAGTAGGCGGGCGCGGCGGATCCGGGCTGTGCTGTAGTCATGTGTCCTGCCTCAGTTAACGGTGTCCGGGTGGGACCCGGTGCGGTAACCCCGGTCCAGCCCGGCCAGCGCCGTCATGTCCCGGGCGGAGAGGTCGAAGTCGAAGATGTCCATGTTTTCCCGGATCCGCACCTCCGAGCTCGCCTTGGGGATGGCAATATTTCCCAGCTGGATATGCCAGCGGAGGATCACCTGGGCGGGGGTTTTGCCGTGTTCGGAGGCGCAGGCGCGGACAACGGGGTCGGCGAGGACCTGGCCCCGCCCCAGGGGGCTCCACGCTTCGGTCCGGATACCCAGTCCATCATGCTGTGTCCGGAGTTCTGCCTGCTGCAGCCACGGATGCAGTTCTATCTGGTTGACGGCGGGGACCACTTCCGCGGTCTGCAGCAGCCGGTCAAGGTGGGCGGGCTGGAAATTGCTGACGCCGATGGCACGGACTTTTCCTTCCCGGTACAGGGTTTCCAGAGCACGGTACGTGTCCGGAAATAGGCCGCGGGCGGCACAAGGCCAGTGGATGAGGTACATGTCAACGTAGTCAAGGCCGAGATTGACCATGGACTCATCAAAGGCACGCAGCGTGGCGTCATAGCCGTGGTCGCTGTTCCACACCTTCGTGGTGACGAAAATGTCTTCCCGGGACAGCGCCGGGAACAGCTCGCCCGAGCCGCCGCTGCCCGCGTCACCGCCCAGTTGCGAACTGATGCCCCGAGCCACACCGGTTTCGTTGCCGTACATCGCCGCCGTGTCGAAGTGGCGGTATCCGGCTGCGAGCGCAGTGGCGACGAGGCCTTCCGCGTCGGCGGCCGGGACCTTGTAGAGCCCGTATCCGAGTTGGTGGATCAGCACGCCATTGTTCAGGCTGAGCCGCGGTGAAGTTCTCATAGCCACGACTCTACCCACCAGCGGTGGCGAGACCTTCAAAATCCACCAGGCGGCGCGCGGTGGCCTCGTCCAGGATCAGGTCCGTGGCCAGGCCCGCCGCCAGGGCTCCGCGGAGCCCGTTGATCTTGGACACCCCGGACACTACACAGATCCTCCGTCGGACTTGCCGCAACTGCGCGAGTGCGGGTCCGGTGGATCGTTCGTTGAGGACGATCCCGTCGGAGGAGCCGTCGCTGCGGAAGAAGACGGTGGCTACGTCGCCCACAACATCCGAGGTTGCCAGGATGTTGAGGTCAGCCTCGTCCAGGTATCCACCGGCATACACGTGGCTGGGATAGTCGGCGTCCACGGAGCCCACGCCGAAAATTGCGATGCTCATCTTCGCCTGGAGTTCGAGGATCCGTTGCACGCTGCGTTCATTCCACATGGCAACCTTGGTGGCTGCGTGGTCAAAGAAGGCAGGCACCGGGAACTGTTCAACCCTGGCCCCGTAGGCGCTTCCAAACCGCCGCATGATGTCGCTGGCATACGTGATACCGGTGGTGTGCATGTTGCCGGCGCCGTTCAACTGCACGATGACGCTGTCATGGGTGATCTTGCGGGTGAGGTGGCGGCTGACGGCGCTCAGGGTGGATCCCCAGGCCACTCCGATGATCGCGTTGGAATCCACCAGCGGTCCGATGGTTCGCGCTGCCTGCATCGCCACCCGGTCCAGTGTTTCCGCCTCATTGAGTATTTCCATGACCGGAACCACGTGGACATCCACGCCGTACCGCCGGCGGATCCTGCCCTCCAGTTCGGGGCCCGTATCCAGCGGATTGCGGATCTGGATTTGCACCAGGCCGGATTCGCGGGCGGAGGACAGGAGGCGGGAAACCGTGGACCGGGACGTCCCCAGCTCCCGGGCTATGGCGTCCATGGTGAGGTCCTGCAGGTAATACATTTGTGCAGCCCGCAGTGCGTCAGAGTGGCGTGAGGGGTCCATCAGTCCTCCAGACTGCACGTTTGTGCATAGTGCTTGACTCCATTTTCCATTACTCCAAAGAATAGTGGTGAAACGGCGGTAAACCCATCCGGTACCGCGTCACACAAAGCCCCAAGGGAGTTGTTTTGGGACCCAAGGATTTTCACGTCCAACCTATTGCTTCAGCGGCGAAGCCAGGAGTGGAGCGCAGCGCAGTGCACCACCTCCGGCGCCGTCCACATGCCAAGGTCCTCGTGGTGGGAGGAGGCATCAACGGCGTGGGAACTTTCCGTGACCTTGCGCTGCAGGGCGTGGACGTCGCCCTCGTGGAACGCGGCGACTACTGCCAGGGGGCCAGCGGCGCCTCCTCCCACATGATCCATGGCGGCATCCGCTACCTGGAAAACGGCGAGTTCCGCCTGGTCCGGGAATCAGTGGTGGAACGTAACCGGTTGCTTCGCATCGCCCCGCACTACGTTAAGCCGCTGCAGACCACCATCCCGATCTTCAGCACCTTCTCCGGCGTCCTTGCGGCACCGCTTCGCTTCCTGACGCACAAGCAGCACGGCAAGCCGAAGGAACGGGGTGCCTTCCTCATCAAGCTCGGCCTGAGCCTGTACGACTCCTTTTCCCGGGATGGCGGCGCCGTCCCGCGTCACCAGTTCCGCAGCGGCCAGCGTGCCCTTGCCGAGCTGCCCAGCCTCCGCCCCGACGTGAAATACACGGCGACCTACTTCGACGCTTCCGTGCACAACCCGGAGCGGCTTACGCTCGATGTCCTCCAGGACGGGGAGAAAGCCGGGCTGGCGGCAACCGGTGCAGGCAACGGACAGGGCAGCACGGCCCGTGCCAGCAACTACGTTTCGCTGCAGTCCGTCACCGGACAGCCCAATCCGGGCACCGGCCGGGGAAGCACCGTGCGGCTGCGGGACGAACTGACGGGGGAGGAATTCGACTTCACTGCAGACGTCATTGTGAACACCACGGGCGCCTGGGTGGACCTCACCAACGCCGCCATGGGCTCTGCCTCCACGTTCATGGGCGGCACCAAGGGCTCCCACATCGTCCTGGACCACCCTGCGCTCCTTGAAGCCTGCCGCGGCAGGGAGATCTTCTTCGAGCACACGGACGGGCGGATCGTCCTGATCTACCCCATGGGTGACCGGGTCCTTGTGGGTACCACGGATGTGGATGCGGACATGGCGGAGGACGCCGTCTGCACAGATGAGGAAATCGAGTACTTCTTCGACCTGATAGGCCACGTGTTCCCGGACATCGCCGTTACCCGTGAGCAGATCGTCTACACCTTCTCCGGAGTGCGGCCGCTGCCGCGCCACGATGCCACCCAGCCCGGCTTCGTTTCCCGCGACTACCGCATCGAGCGCCGGGAAACGGGACTGGACCGGAATGGAAAGGGCGCCGTGGTCTTGAGCCTGGTAGGCGGCAAATGGACAACCTTCCGTGCCCTCGCCGAACACATGACGAACGACGTCCTGGCTGAGATCGGGATGGAGCGCAAAGTCTCCACCGCGCAGTTGCCTATCGGCGGCGGCGCCGGGTTCCCTGCCGATGAGGCCGGTGTCCAGAAGTGGATCAAGGCCCATATGGCCGACAACCGTGACGCGGACCGTACAGCAGGGCTCCTGACCAGGTACGGGACACGTGCGGAAGCGGTCATGGAATACCTTGACGCCGGACCTGACAGGCTGCTGCACTCCACCCGCGAACTGAGCGTCCGTGAACTTGAGTTCATGGCGGCCCATGAGCAGGTGGGGCACCTGGTGGACGTCCTCATCCGCCGGACCTCCCTGGCGTTCCGGGGGCTGGTGACGGGCGAGTTGCTCAACGAAATGGCCGAAGTGCTGTCCGTTCCCTTGGGTTGGAACGCCGCAGCCCGGGCAGCGGAAATCAAGCATGCCCAGGAAGTGCTGCAGAAGTTCCACCGTGTAGAAACCCACAGCCTGGTCGCCTGAGGCCCGGCTGTCGGCCGGGGCGGCAACCCGCCCCGGCCACACGGTCCTTCAACCCGCGAAGGACCTCCATCTGAAAATAAAAGGAGTCAAAGATGTCTCTTGGAATAGTTTTCCTTTCCGAAGTATTCGGAACGGCGATGCTGACCCTTCTGGGTTGCGGCGTCGTCGCCAACGTTGCCCTGAGGGGGACAAAGGGCAACAGCGGCGGGTTCCTGATGGTCACCTGGGGATGGGGCATCGCTGTCTTCGCGGGCGTCTTCGTGGCCGCAAAGTCCGGGGCGCACCTGAATCCTGCCGTGACCTTGGGGCTGCTGATTAACGGAAAGGCCGAATACGCGCCGGATGTACCGGTGGATTTCGCTTCCACCCTGACGTACTTCGGCGGCGAGATGCTCGGCGCCTTCCTCGGCGCCGTGGTGTGCTGGCTCGCCTACAAACAGCACTTTGACGCTGAAGAGGAGGTTGCCAGCAAGCTTGCCGTCTTCTCCACCGGACCGGCCATCCGCTCCAGTTCCTGGAACCTGGTGACCGAAATCATCGGCACCTTCGTCCTGGTGTTTGTCATCCTGACGTTCGGCGGGACCCCCTCCGGCCTGGGCCCGCTGGCTGTCGCACTCCTCGTCGTCGGCATCGGCGTCTCCCTGGGCGGCCCCACCGGCTACGCCATCAACCCTGCCCGCGACCTCGGTCCACGCATTGCCCATGCCCTGCTCCCCATCAAGGGCAAGGGCTCGAGCGACTGGGGCTATTCCTGGATTCCGGTGGTAGGCCCGCTGGTTGGCGGCGCCCTTGGCGGCATCGTCGCCAGGATTGCCCCCATCATCGTCACGGCCGCCTCCTGACCCCCTACCCAACCACTGCTCAACTCCATTACAGACAAGGACGTCAACCATGAACCAGTACGTAATCGCCATCGACCAGGGAACCACCAGCACCCGTGCCATCGTCTTCGACCACAGCGGGAGCATCGTGTCCTCCGGGCAGATGGAGCACGAACAGATCTTCCCGCAGGCCGGCTGGGTGGAGCACAACCCGGCCGAAATCTGGAACAACACCCGGGAGGTCATTGCCTCAGCGCTGTCGAAGGCGAACCTGACACGGCACGATATTGCCGCCGTCGGCATCACCAACCAGCGTGAAACTGCGGTGGTGTGGGACAAGACCACCGGTGAGGCCGTCTACAACGCCATCGTCTGGCAGGATACCCGCACCCAGGACATCGTGGACGAGCTGGCCAAGGATGGCGGGCCGGACCGCTTCAAGCAAAAAGTGGGCCTCCCGCTGGCCACGTACTTCTCCGGAACAAAGATCAAGTGGATCCTGGACAACGTGGAGGGCGCCCGCGCCAGGGCTGAGGCCGGCGACCTGGTCTTTGGCAACACCGACTCTTGGGTCCTGTGGAACCTGACCGGCGGAGTGGACGGCGGGGTTCACGTCACGGACGTCACCAACGCCTCCCGCACGCTGTTCATGGACCTGGATACCCTGCAGTGGGATGAGGAGATCCTTGGCATCTTCGGTGTTCCCCGGACGATGATGCCCGAGATCAAGTCCTCCTCGGAGGTGTACGGCACCGTGCACACCTCCCAACTCCTGCGGGAGGTTCCCGTTGCCGGGATCCTCGGGGACCAGCAGGCCGCCACGTTCGGCCAGGCGGCCTTCGAGGCAGGCGAGGCCAAGAACACGTACGGCACGGGCTGCTTCCTGATCTTCAACACCGGCGAGGAGATCGTCCACTCCAAGAACGGGCTGCTGACGACGGTGGGCTACAAACTCGGTGACGCTGCGCCGCACTACGCCCTGGAAGGTTCCATCGCCGTCACCGGCTCGCTCATCCAGTGGCTGCGTGACAACCTGGGCCTGATCAGCAGCGCACCCGAGGTGGAAACCCTGGCTGCGTCCGTGAAGGACAACGGCGGCGTGTACATCGTGCCGGCCTTCTCGGGTCTCTTCGCACCCTACTGGCGGTCCGATGCGCGCGGCGCCATCGTGGGACTGACCAGGTTCGTCAACAGGAACCACATCGCGCGTGCCGCGCTGGAGGCCACCGCCTTCCAGACGCGGGAGGTCCTGGACGCTGTGAACGCGGACTCCGGCGTTCCGCTGACCGAGCTGAAGGTCGACGGCGGCATGGTGGCCAATGATGCGCTGATGCAGTTCCAGGCGGACATCCTGGGCGTCCCCGTCATCCGGCCAAAGGTAGTGGAGACAACCGCGCTGGGTGCCGCCTACGCCGCCGGCCTTGCCGTCGGGTTCTGGAAGGACCTGGGGGAGTGCTCGGCCAACTGGTCCGAGGACAAGCGCTGGGAACCGCAGCTGGACCAGGCGGAGCAGGACCGGCAGATGCGGCTTTGGAAGAAGGCCGTCACCAAGTCCATGGACTGGGTTGACGAGGACGTGCGCTAGGCGCCCCTGCCGGCAGCGGATGGCGAAGAAGGAGGGCGGCACGGGTGCCGCCCTCCTTCTTGCGCCGGCTTCATGCCGGCCAGGAACTTCCTCTGCCTCTCAGTAGTTGAGTTCGGCCCGCGGCGTCTTGGCATAGACGCTCCGGCTGACCTCGTATCCCCTTTCGTCCAGTTCCAGGGCCTGCGCGTTGACGGCAGCGAACTTCTCGGCGTTCAATTTCCGCACTTTCACCAGATCCATGAATTCCTGGTCTTCACCGCCAACGGCAGTGACCTTTATCAGCCCGGTTCCGGGTGAGTAGAACTTCCGCTGGTGTCCGGCCTCGGGCGGTTCCAGGGGGTTGTATTCGTCGATCACCAGGACGTCGTAGTAGCACCCGGTGGGAACGCAGACTTCCTGGTTTGTCTTGAACACTGTCCCGCAGTCAAGGAAATCAACCCTGGGTGCGTAGGCCTGGACGTAGGAGGCCGTGCCGGTCTTGGGCTTAGCCTGCATGGCGATGCCCGCCTGTGCCTTGGCGAGCCCGCTGATGAAGGTGCTTGGGGCGCCCACGAACTCGCCGTTTTCGTATTCCTCAGGGTATTCGCCAAACAGCCACACATCCCCGGCACGGGTCTGGGCAAAGAAGGCCAGTTCGGACTCCACCAGTTCACCGTCAGAGTAGTCACGGTCCCACATCACACGGGTGGTCACGCCGTCGATTACCTTCGTCAGGCCGGTGACCGTATGGACCACCTTGTGCGCCTGTACGCCGTCAGCCGATGTCACGGTGCCCACCGTGGTGAACTGCATGCCCGGCTTGAGCGGGAACCACTTGTTGTCGATCCGCGGATATTCCGGGAAGGCGGACCGGTCGAAATTAATCGCGGACCCTTCGCCGCAGAGTTCTTCGGCTGCCGGCGCGGCCGCCGTTGGTGCCGAGACCACCGTCAGCGACCCGAAGGCCAGCAGCAGCGCGGACCCGTATGCTGTGAGGCGGCGTGCCAAAAGCGTCATCTCAGTGCCTTTCATACTGGTTGGAAGAGGACTACACCGCAGGGGCCGGCTGCAGTTCGGGGGTGCTGCGCCGACCGCGGCCGCCCTTGGCGAAGCGGAGGTACAGCGAGGGGACGATGAACAGGTTGACCAACGTCGACGTGACGAGCCCGCCCAGGATCACCACCGCCATCGGATGCTCGATCTCGTGGCCCGGGATGTTGCCCATGACAACGAGTGGCACCAGGGCCAGCGCGGTGGCCAGCGTGGTCATCAGGATCGGCGACAACCGCTCTGCAGCCCCCCGAAGCACCAGCTCCGGCCCGAAGGGGACGCCTTCGAACTGTTCAAGGTGCTGGCAGTGGTTGATGAGCAGGATGCCGTTGCGTGCAGCGATCCCCATCAGCGTCAGGAAGCCGACCAGGGAACCCAGGGACAGGATTCCGCCGCTGAGGTGCGCAGCGATCACCCCGCCCACAAGCGCCACCGGGAGGGTCAGGATGGCCAGGGTGGCAAGCCGCCAGCTCCTGAAAGCAGCCTGCAGGAGAAGGTAGACAACGATGAGCGCGACGATGGAGTAGAGCATCAGGCGCTGCGATGCGGCCTGCCGTTCCGCGTATTCCCCGAGGACAACGGCGCTGTAGCCGACCGGGAACTGGACTGATTTCATGCCGTCCTGCAGCTTCTCCACCACCTTGGCCAGGTCGCCTTCCTTGACGTTGGCGCTGACATCGATGCGCCTTGACCCTTCGGAACGTTCAACGACGTTGGGTGTCGGCTTGACCGAAACGGCCGCCACGTCAGCCAACCGGATCTTCTGCCCGGACGGCGTATCCAGCACGAGGTTCTCTATGCTTGTGACGCTCGTCCGGACCTCCGGCGGGCTCCAGACCTGGACGTCGTAGGCTTTGCCGTCACGGTAGATGTCGCCGACCTCTTCGCCGGCCACCATGGTGGCCGCCGCCCGGCGCACATCGCCCGGCTTCAGTCCGTAGCGGTTCGCTGCGTCCAGGTTCACCTCCACATCAATCTGCGGAATGTTGGACTGGAGCGCGACCTTGGCACCGATGGCCCCGTCAATGCCGCCGAGGATCTCCTTGATCTTGTCGGCTTCCTGGCGAAGTATCGAAAGGTCGTCGCCGTAGACGCGGACGACGACGGCATAGCCGGTCCCCGTCAGCACCTCACGGATGCGTTCCTTGAGGTAGGTCTGCACGTCCCTTTGGATACCGGGGTAGCCGGCCACTACAGACTCGACCGACTTCAGCGTGGAATCGTAGTCCACGCCCGGGTCTACGCTGATCCAGTTCTCACCAAAGTAGACACCCACCACTTCATCAGCGTTGAAGGCCTGGCCGGTGTGGGATCCGCAGTTGTTCACGCCCTGGATGGTCATGAGTTCCTTGCAGGCCAGCTGGCTGACCCGGACTTCTTCGGCGTTGGACGTACCTGGTTTGGTAAGCCAGTGCATGAGGAAATCGCGTTCCTTGAAGGAAGGGAGCAGGGATTGGCCCAGCAACGGTGCCGCCACTATGCCCACCATGCCGAAGGCGGCCAAGGCGAGGTAACCGGGAATTGGCCGCCGGACGATGGGCCGGAGGGCCTTGCTGTACCAGCGCTTGAGGACCCTGACCACGGGCGGATCCCTGTCCTCCAGCTTGGCGTTCCGGAGGAAGATGTATGCCAACGCGGGGGTCACCGTAAGGGCCACGAGCATCGACGCGAACACTGCCAACGTGTAGGCCGTGGCCAGCGGCCGGAAGAAGGCCCCCGTCAGCCCGTCCAGGAAGAAGATCGGAACCGTGGCCGCGACGATGATCAGTGTGGCATAAACGATGGGTCCCCGGACCTCCAGGGACGCGTTGACCACAACCCTCGCGGTGCTTCCCGTGCCCCCGGTTGCCCGGTGGTGCCGAAGGCGCCTGACGATGTTTTCGACGTCGATGATGGCATCGTCCACCACCACCCCGACCGCAATCACCAGCCCCGCAAGCACCATGGTGTTGACTGTGCCGCCGGTCCAATAGAGCACAAGGGCAGCCGCCACCAGCGACAAGGGGATGGCCAGCACGCTGACCAGCGCCGTCCGCCACTGGAAGAGGAAGACACTCAACACCATGATGACAAGCAGGCAGCCAAGGAGAAGGGCGACGCCCAGGTTATTGAGGGATTCCTCGATGAATGTTGCCGGCCGGAAAATCGTGGTGTCCACGGCAATTCCGGTCAGGCCGGGTTCGAGTTGCTTCATTGCCTCTTCAACGCCCCGGGTGACTTCAAGGGTGTTTCCCCACGGCAGTTTCTCCACGATCAGCATCAGGCCCGGGCCGCCGTTGATCACTGCGTCACCAATAAGCTGCTGGTGGTCCTCCACGACATTTGCCACGTCGCCCAGCTTCAGTGGTGGCTGCCCCTCCCGGTCCTCCAGCGCCACCTGGGCGAGGTCTTCCGGGGTGGTGATGGGCTGGACGTGGCGGATTCCGATGGATTGGCTGGGCGTGTCCAGGGATCCGCCGGTGCCGATCATGGCACCCGAGGAGTAATGGAGGAGCCCGGCATCCAGCGCATTGGCCGTAGAATTCATCACTGTTTCCAGGCTGACCTTGTGGGTCGCCAGCCTGGCGGGATCCGCCTGGACCTGCAGCATCTGGAGGCGTTCGCCCCAGATTGCCACGTTCGCCACACCCGGAACGCGGAGCAGATGGGCCCTGATGTTCCAGTAGGAGATCATGGACATCTCGATCAGGGACCGCGTGTCGGAGGACAGGCCGATCTTCATCACCCGGCTGGTGGAGGACAGCGGTTGCAGCATCACCGGCGGGGCTGCCCAGGTGGGCAGGGTGGGAATGACTGTCGCCATCCGTTCGGATACCAGCTGGCGTGCAGTCAGCAGATCCGTGCCGTTCTCGAATTCCATGACGATCGAGGACAACTGCGGGACTGATTTGGAGCGCATGTGGTCGAGGCCGTCTATGCCGTTGAAGGCCTCCTCCATGGGAACCGATACCAGTTCTTCAACCTCCGCGGCCGTTAGGCCAAGGCATGCTGTCTGGACCTCGACTTTTGGCGGCGCGAATTCAGGGAAGACATCCACTGAGGCGTTGCTGAGCTGGGCGCCGCCAACCATCATCAGAGCCGCCGCCAACGCGATGACGATGGATCTGAAGCGCAGGCTGGCGGCGACTATCCGGCGCATGTCATTTGCCCGTGACGAACTCTGCGCCGAACAACTCAGCGGCGGCCACGGTCACCACTTGGGAACCCACTGCGGGACCTGCGCTGGCGGTGACAACACCAGCCTCCACTTTGGTCACGGTGACGGCCTGGCGTTCAAACACCCGTGGTTCGGGGTTCCCGTAAACCCAGGTCTTCCCCTCGGCGTCGTAAAGCAGGGCAGCGTAGGGGAGGAGGATGCCTCCATCCGCCGGCTTGACGGTCTCCGTGAGCAGTTCAAGCCGTTCAATGGCCCGCTGGCTGAGCGTTATGCGTGCAATCCCCGTGGTGGCGTTCTTCTCCACCTTGGCAGGCGCTTCGGCTGCAGACTCCGCCTGCGCTGTGGACTGGGCGCAGGCCGGCAGTGAAGACAGCAGGGCGGCGCAGACGGCAGCTGCGACTGGCAGGCGCCGAAGGAGGCTTTTGCTGGTCATGATACTTTCACCTTTTCCGGCATCGACATGACTGGATGTTCTGATTCGTAGACTTCCGACCACTCTTCGGGCTCGGTGCGGGGACCGAACCACAGGGTGAGCAGCGGGAGGATGAAGAGCCCCACGAGCGTTGTGGTCACCAGGCCACCGGCCAGGATCAGCAGCATCGGCCCTATCAAGGCTTGGCCGACCGTGCCGCCCATGAAGGCGGGCGGTATCAGCACAAGCAGCGTGATGATGGCCGACTTCAGGACTGGCGACACGCGGTCCCGGGCTGCCTGCATGACCACGTCTGTGCGCGAAGCTCCGGCAGTCTCCCGCCAGATCTCGTCGACGCGTGCGGACAACAGGGCTGCGTTGCGCGCGGCGATGGCAAGGACGGCAGCAAACGCTGTCAGTGACAGCCAGGACAGCGACGCCGATCCGAACCAGGCCGCCACCGCTGCTCCGGACATCGCGGCGGGAAGGGCCAGGAAGGTGGCGACAGCCAGTTTCCAGCTCCTCACCGCTGTCTGGAGCAGGAGCAGCACAGCCAGGGCGGCAGCAACTCCGAGTCCGTGCACCAAGGTATCCGCGGCCTGGAGTTCACCATATTTCGTTGGGATCTCGGCGTGGTACTCGAGCGGGAACTCGATTTGCTGGACGGCTGCCTGGATGTCCCGCTGAATATCTTCCAATGGGCGTCCGCTGATGTCGGCGACAATGTCGATGCGCCGCGACGTAGCATCGTGCTGGACCACGACTTCACTCGGGACCATCCGCACGTCGGCGATCTGCCCCAGTTGGATGTGGCCGCCGTTGGGGGTGTCAAGGAGCAGCTCACGGATGCTTGTCAGGTCATCCCGGACGCCAACGGCCCCCCGGATAACCACTTCGAAAACCTTCTGCTGTTCAAAGAGGTTCCCAACCACGATGCCCTGCATCAGGGTCGCAGCGGCGCGCCTTGCGTCACCGGGCTTGATACCTGCCTTTTGGGCGGCTTCGAGGTTGACCTGGACCTCCACTATCGGGGTCACGGCCGGTGCGTCGATGGTCGGGTTGTTCACCCCGTTGATCTTTTGGAGGGCCTGGCGGACCTCTTCTGCCTTTTTACGCAGCACCGGCATTTCCGTTCCAAAGACCCGGACCGCAAAGTCCGGTTCCATGCTGGAGCGTACATCTCCGATGGTTTGCTGCGAGTAGTTCATCACGTTGTGCGCGATGCCAGGGTAACCCTGGACCACCTCCCGCACGGCACGCTCGGTTTCGCCGAAGTTGGCGCCCCGGTCGATCGACACCCACAGCTCAGCGGAGCTGTTGCCTACCACCTGGTCTGCTGAAATGGCGCGTCCCAGGTGCCCGCCGACTCCGGAGACCCCCGGAAGGGCCCGAAGTTCCTCGGCGGCCTTGGCGGCAACCCGCTGGACTTCATCGTTGGAGGTCCCGGCCATGGTGTCCCACTGAACCAAAAGCGTGCGGTCAGGCATCGTGGGAACAAGTTGCCTGTTTTGCGTCAGCTGGGAACCGGCTACGATCCCCAGCATTCCCACAACCACCACCACCGCGACGGCAAGGCCTTTCCGGGGACCGATTCCGTCCAGCGCGCGGCCGTAGTAGGCCTTCGCGCGTCCTACAGCGGGAAGTTCCCTGGCCGGAGCAGTCTTCGGCGGAAGCAGGAAGTACGCCAGCACGGGCGTCACGGAGAGGCCAACTATCAGTGCGGCGGCGAGGGTCAGCGCAAGTGACCAGAACAGCGGGGTGAAGAACGAGCCGCCGACCCCGGTCAGGAAGAGCGTGGGAACGAGGACAACCACCATGATGAGCGATGCGTGGAACAGCGGAGTGCGGATTCCCTTCGCGATGAGGCTGATCCTCGACCTTGGGGAAGTTCCCGGCTTCGCCACATCCTGGTCCGAGGCCAGCCGCCGGTGGGCCTGGATGTCTTCCACAATGTCGCCCACGATTACCGATGTGCCGAGCAGAACCCCGAGCAGGATGGCGATGTTGAGTGTTGCATTCTGGGCGAACAGCACAACTGCGGCCGTCGTGACCGTCGTGGCGATGGCCACGAGCGCAATCACAGCCGCACGCCAGGAGCGGAAAAGCAGCCAGAACAGGGCTACGGCAATCAGCAGGCTGATGAGCAGGGAGAGGCCCAGGCTGTCGACGGATTCCTGGACGCCGGTTGCCGGCCGGAAGACGGACGTGTCGATCTGGATCCCGGTGAGGCCCGGCTCCATGTCCTTCAGCGCGGCTTCAACGTTGCGGGTGACTTCCAGTGTGTTGGTGCCCGGGAACTTTTCGACGACCAGCATCAGGCCTGCACCTGAGCCGGCCACGGCGTCCCCGATCAGCGGCTGGTGGCCTTCCTTGACCTGGGCGATGTCGCCCAGGAGCACCGGCGGGTCCGCTTCCTCCACGCTGACCTTTGCCAGGTCGGCCGGGGTGCGGATAGGGAGGACGTGCTGGATGCCAAGGCGCTGGTTGGGTGACTCCACGAAGCCGCCGGTACCCGGCGTGGATGCCTCCAGGAAGCTCAGCGGCGAAACCCAGACGGCGTTGCCCGTGGTCTTGACCAGCTGCTCAAGGGTTATGCCCTTGTCGCGGAGCTGCGTGGGAGTGACTTCAACTTGCAGCTGCTGTTCGCGCTGGCCCCAGATAGACACGTTTGCGACGCCCGGGATGCCTATCAGGCGCGGCTTGATCTTCCACCGGGCCAGGACGGACATGTCGATGCCCGAGAGCTCGGTGGAGTTCATCTTGATCATCATCACGCGGCTCGTGGACGACATCGGCTGCATGATCAGGGGCGGCGAGGAGACGTTGGGCAGCGCGTGGGCCTGGGTCATCCTTTCCGCCACCAGCTGGCGTGCACGCAGGACGTCCGTACCGGGCTCGAAGACGAGTTCGATGGACGACAGGCCGGGAACGGACTTGGAGCGTATCTCGTCCAGCCAGGCCACGCCATTAAGAAGGTCCGCCTCCATGGGGGCGGTGATGAGCTGTTCGACCTCAGCGGCGGAAAGCCCGAGGGCTTCGGTCTGGATCTCGACTTGTGCGGGGGCGAACTCCGGCATGGTGTCCACAGCCATATGTGGAATGTTTACTACGCCAAAAGTAATAAGGCCCGCTGCGATCGCGAGAACCAGAATCCGAAACTGCATGCTGAACCGGGTAACCCAGCCAAACATGGTTCGTCACCCGTTGGATTCTCGGCCGGGGTTAGACGAAGGGTAAGACCCGCGGCTACTTTGCTGCGGGTGTAACTGGCATGAATACATTTCAGGCTCCTACGCCGGAGACCAGTCAGTTTCCCCCTCAGACTTGGTCATTACAATGCACCTGCCCTGCCACTGTTGGCAAGGGGGGAAAGCACACAAGTTCGCAGCTGTAGGGGGTAGGGGAGGGCACGTGGTTTTGCGGGTTGCGGCAGTAGGGGGACACGTAATCCTGCGGGCCGTTCCAGTAGGGGGACTCGTACCCTCGGGGTCCTGACGGAGGCCGTCATTCCCGGCAGGCCCCCGGCGGTGTTCCTTCCCGGGTGCGCTAAAGTGGTTTCATGCGTGCGATCCTTCTGCTTAGCCAGCCGCCCGGTATCCGGACCAACGGATAGCGTGCGGCAGCCCCTCCATGGTGAGGGGCTTTTGTGTGTCCGGGAGCGTCCGGTGACAGCAGGAGGATCAGGCCGTTATGGCAGCACAGATGCCGTAACAGAACAGAAGAGGGCAGCAGTGGGCGTTCAGCCGGAGACAGAGACCGGAACAGCAGCAACAGTGTCAGCGGAGGTGCCCGAGGAGGGCACCTACAGCTTCACGGCGATGGAGGCCAAATGGCCGCAGGTGTGGGAAGACCTCAAGGTCTTCACCCCTGTCGACGACGGGTCCCGGGAGCGGCGCTACGTGCTGGATATGTTCCCGTACCCTTCGGGCGACCTCCACATGGGCCATGCGGAGGCGTTCGCCATGGGTGACGTGGTGGCCCGCTATCTGCGCCAGAAAGGATTCGACGTCCTCCACCCGATCGGCTGGGACTCCTTTGGCCTTCCGGCGGAAAACGCTGCCATCAAGCGCAACGCCCACCCCAGCGAGTGGACCTACGCCAACATCGACACCCAGGCCGCGTCCTTTAAGCGGTACGCCATCTCGGCCGACTGGTCGCGCCGGCTGCATACCTCGGATCCCGAGTACTACCGCTGGACCCAGTGGCTGTTCAAGCGTTTCTACGAGCGCGGGCTGGCATACCGCAAGGACTCCCCGGTCAACTGGTGCCCCAAGGACCAAACGGTGCTGGCCAACGAACAGGTAGTCAACGGTGCCTGCGAGCGCTGCGGCACCACCGTCACCAAGAAGTCCCTCAACCAGTGGTACTTCAAGATCACCGAATACGCCGACAGGCTGCTTGACGACATGGAGCAGCTCCGCGGCCACTGGCCCGAGCGCGTCCTGGCCATGCAGAAGAACTGGATTGGCCGCTCCGAGGGCGCCCACGTCAACTTCGTGATCGAGGCCGACGGCGGCAAGCCCGCCAAGGAGGTGACTGTCTTCACCACCCGCCCCGATACCCTGTACGGCGCGACGTTCTTTGTGGTGGCCGCGGACGCGCCGCTCGCCGTCGAACTCGTCACCGGGGAGCACGCCGCGGCCCTGGACGAATACCGCGAGCAGGTCAAGGCACTCTCCGAGATTGAACGCCAGTCCACTGAGCGGGAGAAGACCGGCGTCTTCACCGGCCGGTACGCCGTCAACCCGCTCAACGGGGAGAAGCTTCCCGTCTGGGCCGCTGACTACGTCCTGGCCGACTACGGCACCGGCGCGATCATGGCCGTGCCGGCCCACGACCAGCGCGACCTGGATTTCGCCCGCACCTTCGACCTGCCTGTCCGGGCAGTCCTGGACACGGGCGAGGAGGATCCTGCCGTTTCCGGCACGGCCACCACGGGCGAGGGCACCCTGATCAACTCGGGCGGGCTGGATGGCCTGCCCAAGGCGGAGGCCATCCCGGCCGCGATCGCCATGCTGGAACGCCAGGGCACCGGTGAGAAGTTCGTGAACTTCCGCCTGCGGGACTGGCTGCTCAGCCGCCAGCGGTTCTGGGGCACCCCGATCCCGATCATCCACTGCCCGTCCTGCGGCGAGGTTCCTGTCCCCGACGAGCAGCTGCCCGTCACGCTGCCGTCCGATTTGCGCGGTGAAGACCTGTCGCCCAAGGGCACCTCTCCGCTGGCTGCTGCCGAAGCGTGGGTCAACGTGGATTGCCCTTCCTGCCACGGCCCGGCCAAGCGGGATACCGACACCATGGACACCTTCGTGGACTCGTCGTGGTACTTCCTGCGCTTCGTTTCGCCGCACTACACGGAGGGGCCCTTCGACCCGGAGAAAATCAACGACTGGATGCCGGTGGGCCAGTACGTTGGCGGCGTTGAGCACGCGATCCTGCACCTGCTGTACGCCCGGTTCTTCACCAAGGTCATCCACGACCTCGGCATGATCGACGCCGACGAGCCGTTCAGCGCCCTGCTCAACCAGGGGCAGGTGCTCAACGGCGGCAAAGCCATGAGCAAGTCCCTCGGCAACGGTGTGGACCTCGGCGAGCAGCTGGACAAATACGGCGTGGATGCCGTCCGCCTGACCATGATCTTCGCCTCCCCGCCCGAGGACGACGTGGACTGGGCTGACGTTTCGCCCTCCGGTTCCGCCAAGTTCCTGGCGCGGGCGTGGCGCCTGGCCCAGGATGTGGCGAGCGAACCCGGCATCGACGTCACCAGCGGCGACCGCGCACTGCGCTCCGTTACGCACCGGACCATCGCCGACGCCGCCGCGCTGCTGGACGCCAACAAGTTCAACGTGGTGGTGGCCAAACTGATGGAGCTGGTCAACGCCACCCGCAAGACCATAGACGCAGCCTCCGGTGCCGGCGGCGCCGACCCCGCTGTGCGCGAGGCCGCTGAGGCCGTCGCGGTGATCCTGAGCCTGTTCGCGCCGTATACGGCTGAGGACATGTGGAACGTCCTGGGCCACCCGGCCTCCGTCGCGAATGCGGGATGGCCGGCCCATGACGCCTCCCTGCTGGTCCAGGACACCGTCACGGCAGTGGTCCAGGTCCAGGGCAAGGTCCGGGACAGGCTGGAAGTGTCCCCGAACGTCTCCGAGGACCAGCTGCGCGAACTGGCGCTTGCGTCGGAGAATGTCCAGCGGGCACTGGACGGCCGCGGCATCCGCACGGTGATTGTCCGCGCACCTAAACTGGTCAACATCGTCCCGGCCTAGCCGGACCGGGCCGCCGGAACAGCTCCGGCGGCCTGCAGTGACACCAGGAGGCCCCCTTGCCCGACCGCGACACCGCCGCCTGGCCCTGGCTCCGCGCACGCCTGGCGGCCATGCGCGCCAGGCAGGAGGCTGCCAGGCGGGACGATTCCGGAACACGGCCGGGCGCCGTCGTGCGTACTGCCGTGGTCACTGATTCCGCAGCTGCCTTGCCGCCGGAGTGGGTGTCCGCGCTCACGGGCGACGGCGTCCTGACGGTCATTCCGATGCCTGTGATGGTTGGGTCGGAGATCTATGGCGAGGGCGAAGACGACATCTCCGAAACCATCGCCCTGGCGTTGGCCGCCGGGACCTCCGTTAAGACCTCCCGGCCCTCGCCCGGCCAATTCGAGCAGGCCTACCGCGCTGCCCGGCAAAAGGGCTTCGAGGCGGTAGTCTCCATCCATATTTCCGGGGACCTGTCCGGGACGGCGGACGCGGCCCGGCTGGCTGCGGCGAGGGTGGACATCCCGGTGGAGGTCGTGGACTCCCGCACCGTTGGCATGGCTTTGGGCATGGCCGTCCAGGCGGCAGTGGGGGCAGCGGCCGACGGCGGTGGCGCTGCGGCCGTTGCCGCTGCCGCGGCTGGACAGGCAGGACGGACCAAGGTGTATTTCTACGTCCCGAGCCTGGAGCAGCTGCGCCGCGGGGGCCGGATCGGTGCAGCCGCCTCGCTGCTGGGGACGATGCTGGCCATCAAGCCGATCCTGGCGGTGGAGGGCGGCAGGATTGTCCTGCTTGAGAAGGTGCGGTCTGCTGCAAGGGCTGTTGCGCGCCTGGAAGAGATCGTCGCCGCCGATGCTGCCGGCCGGCCGGCATCGGCCGTCCACCTTGCCATCCACCATTTCGGCAATCCCGACGAAGCCAAAAACCTGGCTGCACGCCTGGCCTTGGCCTTGCCGGGGTGCCCGCCGGCCCAGACCAGCCCGCTTCCCGCTGTCCTCGCGGCCCATGCCGGCCTGGGGGTCCTGGCCGTGATCGTGGGGGAAGAGCTGACGGAAACGGGCAGCCGTTCGGCAGGCCTTTCCACATAACGCGTGCCTGCCCTGTTGCCGCGCCCGGACGTTTCCCTAGCGTGAAGCCATGTCACGCCGGGACGCTGGAGAAGCAGGTGGTCCGGCGCGCCATGCCAGGAATCGCCTGCAGGCCGCCCTCGGGGAGGCTCCCGCGGGGCTGCTCCGGAACGGTAACGGGCCTTTTGAGTACCGGGGACCGGCCGGGGACCCGCCGGGGGCCTCCCCGCACTCCCCACCCGCCGGTTCCCGGCAGGACCTGGATCCTTCCGCCACCACTCCCGTGGGATCCGTGCTCCGGTGGCGGCTGGGGCCGCGCCTCGCTGTGCTGCTGGGCATCCTCTCTGTTGCGGCGGGGGCATGGTTCTGGTGGCAGGTGGCATCAGGCCGTCCGGAGATCCTGCCCCTCAGCGGCATCAGCCCCGGTGGTCCGGTGGCGGACGGCGCCCCCGCGGGGGACCAGGGAACCGGAGGTGATCCTGAAGCTGCCAGGGACGCCCGCGGCGATGAATCCCCAGGCTCGGTAGTGGTCCATGTGGCAGGGGCAGTGGCAAGGCCGGGCGTGGTTCGGCTGCCCGCAGGAAGCCGGGTGCACGAGGCCATCGCGGCAGCAGGAGGCGGGGCGCCGGGAGCCGACCTGAACCGCCTGAACCTTGCCCTGGCCGTGGAGGACGGCCAGAAGATCCATGTTCCGCGGGAAGGGGAGGAGGTCCCTGCAGGCGGGCCGGATGGCGCTGGCCAGGATGGCGGCAGCGGTGCAATGCCGCCGGAAGGAAAAGTCAACCTCAACACGGCGGGCGTGGAGGAGCTGGATGCCTTGCCGAAAGTGGGTCCTGTCCTTGCCCAACGAATCGTGGACTGGCGCAAGGAGCACGGGGCATTCAAGAACGTCGAGGAGTTGGACGCCGTGGACGGCGTGGGACCCAAGATGCTTGAAGCATTGCTGCCACTGGTGACGGTGTGAGGCTCTGGCGGTATGGGGAGGCCCGGTATGAGAAGGCCCGGGCGAACCGTGATCCCGATGGGTAGTGGCAGGAAGACCTCCCGGACGAGTCCCTGGAGCCGTTACGTGCAGTCCGCTGTGAAAGTACCGGCTACTCCACCCGGTCCTGGGGGCAGCCGTGAAGCAGGCGCCCGCCTTCCCGGGACCCGTTACAATCCGGCAGTCCGCTCCGGGGATGCTCCTTTCGAGCGCCGGAGGCCGGGACTTGCAGTGCCCTTCCGGCACCGTGTCCTGGAATATTGGAGCCGGATCCTAAAAGACACCTGGGCGCGGGCAGTGAAGGACGGGGCAGGGACAATCACCGGCACCCCCGGTGAGGCCCCGCGCCGCCGCACGGATGTCCGCCTCACCCTGCCGGCAGCCGCGGTGTGGGCTGCGTCAGTCGCCGGGCTCTGGCTGGCCCCTACAGCCCTGGCGGTCGTATGTTGCGCAGCGGTGGCCTTGGGGCTGCTCCTGCTGTTCCGCACGGCCCGGCCCTCCTTGCCCGGCCTCCGCCGGCGCAGGCTACGGGCAAACCCGGCAGGGGGAACCCGTACCGGGGGAACAGGGGCATCGGGAGGCGGGGCTTGCGAAGGAGGGGCGCCGGCAGCCAAAAATACTCCGGTTCGGCGGAGTTTCCTGGCCACCAGCGCGGTGGCACTCTTCCTGGCTGCCGCCGCGGCATCGCACTCGGCCGTCGCGTCCAGCCAGAGGTCCGAGGGTCCGCTGGCGGCGGCGATTGCGTCCGGGAAGTCGGTGGTGGCCGTGGTCGAAGTGGCGGGAGCCCCGCGCGCACTGGCGGCACCCGGCCAGGCAGGACCGCCCGAGCGTTGGTCGGTGCCCGTCTGGACACGGGACATCAGCACCGGCGGCGTCCTGCTCAGGACGCGTGCCCACCTTGTGGTTATGGGCGGCCCGGCCTGGGCAACCCTTGTGCCGGGCCAGCTGGTCCGCACCGCAGGAAAGCTCCGCCCTCCTGATCCGGGCAGGGAGGAGGCCGGCACCCTCACTGCTTCCTCCCCGCCCGGGCGGCCCAACGAATCTCCGCTACTGCAGGGATCGGCCAAGGAACTGCGGGAACGGCTTGTTGCCGCAGCTTCCTTCCTCGCCCCTGATCCAGCGGGCCTGCTTCCCGGCATGGTCACGGGAGACACCAGCGCGCTGGATGAGGGCCTGAAGAACGCCATGAAAGGTGTTGGCATGACGCACCTGACAGCTGTCAGCGGGGCCAACTGCAGCCTGGTCCTCGGTGCATTGCTGTTGGCCTGCCGCAGCCTCCGCCTGCCCCGGGTGCCGGCTGCTGTGCTGGCCGGGGCCGGACTGGGCCTGTTCGTGGTGCTTGTGGGTCCCGATGCGAGCGTGCTTCGGGCGGCGCTGATGGGAGGTGTTGGACTGATCTCACTGGCAGGCGGGCGGTCCGGACGCGGGCTCAGCTTCCTGAGCGTGGCCGTCATCGCGCTGCTGCTGATCGACCCGGGCCTGGGATCGAGCTTCGGTTTCCTCCTGTCCGTCCTGGCCACCCTGGGGATCATTGTCCTCGGGCGCCGCATCATCGACTGGACGCCGGTGTTCATTCCGCGTTGGGTGGCGGCCGGGGTCGCAGTGCCGTTGTCGGCGCAACTGATGTGCGGGCCGGTTACAGTGCTGCTGCAACCCGAATTCTCAACGTACTCGCTGCTGGCCAATGTCATCGCTTCACCCCTGGTGGCTCCGGTGACACTTCTGGGGACCGCAGCCGTGCCCCTGGTAATTCCGGCTCCCTGGCCCGCCACAGCCCTGATCGCCGTAGCGGGCATCTTCAGCGCCGGCATTGCAGCCACGGCAAGGTTCACCTCGCAGCTCCCGGGCGCATCACTTCCGTGGCCGGAAGGCGTTGCCGGGCTGCTCACCATGCTCTTCCTGTCAGCCCTCACGTTAGGAACGCTGTGGGCGGCGTCCCGGCCCCGCAGGTTCGGCCGCTGCGTCCTGGCTTCCCATCGGCGCGTTGTAGCCCTGATCGAAGCCCTTGAATCGGGACAAGTCGGTACCCTGGACGGCCTTGGCCGCGGGTCAGGGCCCGGGCCGAGCCGGCCCGTGGTGCCACTGACGCCTGCCGGCTTGGACCGGACGGCCGGACGTGGCAGGCTGGAATCCTCCACAAGACTTTCCGGAAGGAACCCACGATGGCCGCTGCGCAGAAGCGAGCAACCCGTTCCCCGGCATCGAATGCGGCCTCCTGGCGGGATGTAAAGCCCGCTGCGGTGGTGCTGGTCAGCGGCCCGGAGGAGTACCTGGGCATCAGGGCCATGGACCACATCCGTGCCCAGGTCCGGGCAACAGCCCCGGACGTGGAGGTCAGCCGCATCAATGCGGCCGCGTACGAGCCCGGCACCCTGCTGATGCAGGTCAGCCCGTCGCTGTTCGGCGAAAGCAAGCTCATCGAGGTCGAAGCCGTCGAGGCCATGAACGACGCCTTCCTCGCTGACGCGCTTCGGTACGTAGAACATACGGAACCCGATGCCGTCCTTGTCCTGCGGCACGGCGGGGGAGTCCGTGGGAAGAAACTCCTGGACGCAATCAAGAAGGACGGCTGGCCCGTGGTGGACTGCCAGCCCCTCAAGAAAGACGCAGACAAGGTGGCCTTCGTGGCGGCCGAGTTCAAGGCCGGCGGCCGCCGTATTGAGCAGGACGCGGTGCAGGCCCTGGTCAACGCTGTCGGCGCAAACCTTTCGGAACTTGCGGCGGCGTGCAGCCAGCTCATCGCCGATGCCGGGACCACCGTGACTTCAGATATTGTGGACCGCTACTACGGTGGACGCATTGAAGCGACGGCGTTCAAGGTGGCGGACGCGGCAATGGCTGGCAACGCTCCTTTGGCCCTGTCCACGCTCCGTCATGCCCTCGCCACGGGAGCAGACCCCGTCCCGCTTGTTGCCGCGCTGGCCGCAAAACTCCGTACCGTGGCCCGCGTTGCCGGTGCGTCGGGCTCCTCTGCCCAGATTGCCGCGGAACTGGGCATGCAGCCCTGGCTGGTGGAGCAGGCGCAGCGCGACGTCCGCCGGTGGACCCCGGATGGCCTGGTCAGGTCCATCCAGGCCACGGCCGAGGCGGACGCGCAGGTCAAGGGGCTTTCGCGTGATCCTGTGTATGCAGTGGAGCATGCGGTCACGGTGATCGCCATGTCGGTCCAGGGCCGCTGACAGTTCCGTTCGGATCCGGGCCCAAGCCTGGCATCCGGGGCCGCGATTCCGGGCCTTAAAGATGTGTGGCCGGCCCCCGAGGGGACCGGCCACAACCATCAGTTCAGTTGAACTGGAAACCTTACAGTGCGTTGACCTTCTTGGAGATCGCCGACTTGCGGTTCGCTGCGTTGTTCTTGTGCAGAACACCCTTGCTGACAGCCTTGTCCAGCTTGCGGCTGGCAGCAACCAGGGCAGCAGCAGCTGCATCCTTGTCCGTGGACTCAACGGCGGTGTTGACGGCGCGGATGGCCGTCTTCAGCTCGGACTTGACTGCGTTGTTGCGCAGGCGTGCCTTCTCGTTGGTGAGGATGCGCTTCTTCTGGGACTTGATATTCGCCACGTGTGAACTCTCTTTTTAATGCGGAAATGGTCTAGAGGGCTTTCAGATTGGCCATTGACTGAGCGGCGTGGGGATACCTATGGCGGCCAACCATCAGTGGCCGTCGACCTGCACGGACACACAGCTATAAAGAATAGCAGGTCAGCGGCAGGGCTGGCCATTTCGGTGTTTACGTCCAGCCGTGTCGGCTGCGCAGTCCGGCCGCCACGGTGTCGAAGCGCGCACGGTCCAGGACAGCACCTTCGCGCCGGATGCTGTCCGGCCGAAGCTGCACGATCCTGTCCAGCCGGGCTTCGCTGGCCCGGCCCTGCCTGTCCCAGGCGCCGGCGCCCAGGTCCACATAGTCCTGTGACACGGCCGATTCGGGGACACGGTCCCTGCTCGTGAGCATGACTCCCAACAAGTAACTGCCGCTGCGGCCCACCAAAAGCACGGGGCGGTCTTTGCCCCGGCTGTGGTCCTCTTCGAAGGGCACCCACGCCCACACCACCTCGCCCGGATCCGGTTCACCATCGGGCCTCGGTGCGTAGCGGACGCTGGACCGGCCCTGGAAGTCCCCGGGATATACATCGCCATCCACATCGTTGCCGCGGGCAGCGGCCGGCAGGCGGGCGTTGCCGGGCACAGGCGCCGCCCGGCCGGGGGAGGAGTCGGGGCCAGGCGCCGGGGACGTCCTGGCTGCGTTGCGCAGTGCCCGGAGGCCTGTCCTGACGGCATCCTGCAGGGAGCGGAGATTGAGAACCATCCAGCAACCCTATAACCGCCCCCGGTACGGGAGAGTGAAGGCAGGAACTCCGCTCAGGATGCGGTGGCGCGGGCCCTGACGTGGGACACTGGAGGTTGAAAATGTGCGGTCGGGCCGCAGCGTGCCATCGGCGCGTCCTGCCTGGTTGCCCAAAGCCATCAGTGAATGCCAACAGTAAGGACCCTGTGTGTCTCCCATGGCCCGCACCGCCCCGGTGCCCGCCGCGACAGATCCGGCCATCATTCGGAATTTCTGCATCATCGCGCACATTGACCACGGTAAGTCCACCCTGGCCGACCGGATGCTGCAGTTCACCGGAGTGGTCCAGTCCCGCGACATGAAGGCCCAGTACCTGGACCGGATGGACATCGAACGCGAGCGCGGCATCACCATCAAGTCCCAGGCTGTCCGCATGCCGTGGGAGCTGGATGGCGTCAGCTACGCGCTGAACATGATCGACACGCCCGGACACGTTGACTTCACCTACGAGGTCTCCCGCTCCCTCGCGGCCTGCGAGGGAGCAATCCTCCTGGTGGACGCGGCACAGGGCATCGAAGCCCAGACCCTCGCCAACCTGTACCTGGCAATGGAAAACAACCTGACCATCATCCCGGTCCTGAACAAGATCGATCTTCCTGCGGCACAGCCCGAGAAGTACGCGGCTGAACTTGCCAGCCTGATCGGCGGCGAACCGGAGGACGTGCTGCGGGTATCGGGAAAAACCGGCATGGGCGTTGAAGCGCTGCTGGACAAGATTGTCCGCGACCTCCCGGCTCCCCAGGGTGACGCCAATGCCCCGGCCCGCGCAATGATCTTCGACTCCGTCTACGACACCTACCGCGGCGTGGTCACCTATGTCCGTGTGGTGGATGGCATGCTGCACCCCCGCGAGCGCATCCAGATGATGTCCACGCGGGCCACGCACGAACTCCTCGAGATTGGCGTGAGCTCCCCGGAGCCGACGCCCTCGAAGGGCCTGGGCGTCGGCGAGGTGGGGTACCTCATCACCGGAGTGAAGGACGTCCGCCTGTCCAAGGTCGGCGATACCGTCACCAACCTCGCCAAGCCGGCCGCTGAATCCCTGCCCGGCTACGCCGATGCCAAGCCGATGGTCTTTTCCGGCCTGTACCCGCTGGACGGCACGGACTATCCGGTGCTGCGCGATGCACTGGAGAAGCTGATGCTTAACGATGCCGCCCTGGTCTACGAGCCGGAGACCTCCGCGGCGCTGGGCTTCGGGTTCCGGGTGGGCTTCCTGGGACTGCTCCACCTTGAAATCACCCGCGAGCGGCTGGAACGCGAATACAACCTGGACCTGATTTCCACGGCCCCCAACGTGGAATACGAGGTGACGCTGGAGGACAAGAAAGTGGTCCACGTGACCAACCCCAGCGAATACCCCTCCGGCAAGATCTCCGAGGTCCGCGAGCCCATGGTGTCGGCCACCATCCTTGCGCCGAACGAATTCGTCGGCGCCATCATGGAGCTGTGCCAGAGCCGCCGCGGCGTCATGGGAGGAATGGATTACCTCTCGGAGGACCGGGTGGAAATCCGCTACCGCCTGCCGCTCGCCGAGATCGTGTTCGATTTCTTCGACATCCTCAAGTCCAAGACCCGCGGCTACGGCTCGCTCGACTGGAAGGCCGACGGCGACCAGGTGGCGGACCTCGTCAAGGTCGACATCATGCTCCAGGGCGAACAGGTGGATGCCTTCTCCGCCATCACGCACCGCGACAAGGCCTACGCCTACGGCGTCATGATGACCACCAAGCTGCGCGAACTCATTCCCCGCCAGCAGTTCGAGGTGCCCATCCAGGCGGCCATCGGCTCCAGGATCATCGCCCGGGAAAGCATCCGCGCCATCCGCAAGGACGTCCTGGCCAAGTGCTACGGCGGCGACATCTCCCGTAAGCGCAAACTGCTGGAGAAGCAGAAGGAAGGCAAGAAGCGCATGAAGATGGTGGGCCGCGTTGAGGTCCCCCAGGAAGCCTTCATTGCTGCGCTCACCACGGACGAGTCCAAGGACAAGGCCAAGAAGTAGTGGTTACAGCGGCCGGCGCCACCGGAGGCCCCTGCAATGCCTAGCACTCTTCCCCTCGGCGACCCGGCGCCGTCGGACGGTCTCCTGCCTCCCCAGGCGGTTGACGGTGCGGCGGGCCGGGCGTTCGGGCTTTACGTACACATTCCGTTCTGTGCCGTCCGCTGTGGCTACTGCGACTTCAACACCTACACCGCCACGGAGCTCGGCGGCGGGGCCTCGCAGGACGCCTATGCCGCCACGGCCGCCTCCGAAGTGTCCCTGGCAGCCAGGGTCCTGGCGGAATCAGGGCTTCCTGCGCGCCCGCTCAGCACGGTGTTTTTCGGCGGCGGCACACCCACCCTGCTTCCCGCCGAGGACCTCGCCCTGATCCTGCGCCGCGCCATCGGACAGTGGGGAATCGAGGCCGGCGCCGAAGTCACCACGGAGGCGAACCCGGACTCCGTCACGCCTGAATCCCTTGCCATCCTGAAGGAAGCCGGCTTCACCCGCATCTCCTTCGGGATGCAGTCTGCAGTGCCCCATGTCCTCAAAGTGCTTGACCGGACCCACACGCCCAGCCGAGTCCCGCAGGTTGTGCAATGGGCCCGGGACGCGGGACTGGCTGTGAGCCTGGACCTCATCTACGGCACGCCGGGGGAGTCCCTGGACGACTGGCGCTACTCCCTGGAGACGGCACTGTCCTACCAGCCGGACCACATCAGCGCCTATGCGCTGATCATCGAAGAGGGAACCAAGCTCGCCGCCCAGATCCGCCGGGGCGAGGTTCCAGGAATCGACGACGACGACCACGCCGACAAGTACGAACTCGCCGACGACCTCATCACCAAAGCCGGCCTGGGCTGGTACGAGGTCAGCAACTGGGCCCGCACGCCGGAGCAGGCCTGCCGCCACAACCTCGCCTACTGGCGGGGCGACGACTGGTGGGGGATCGGCCCCGGCGCCCATTCGCATGTGGGCGGCGTGCGGTGGTGGAACGTCAAACACCCCACGGCCTACGCCGGACGCCTCGCACAGGGAGTGTCACCGGCGGCCGGCAGGGAAACCCTGGACCAGGAGACCCGGAACGTCGAACGTGTGATGCTCGAGGCCCGTCTCCAGTCCGGTCTCGAAGTATCGTCGCTGGGCCAAGAAGGACGCCATGAGGTTGCGGGGCTGATCGCGGACGGCCTCGTGGATCCTGCTGCCGCGTTCAGGGGCAGGCTGGTCCTGACCCTCAAGGGCAGGCTGCTGGCAGACGCGGTGGTCCGCCGGGTCCTGCCGGACTGAACGGCACAAGGCAACGTGGGCCCGCGCCCGCCAGGGAACCCCGCGGGCGTGGACCCGTGCAGCCGCTACTTGATCCAGCGCAGGTTGTACTGGTAACGGTGCGGCTGGCCACGGTTGACATGGATGCCGGCCGCCACCGAGAAGCAGGTGAGCGCAATCCAGATGAGGGTGGCGATGACGGCAAAGATGTTGCCGATCACGGGGACGAAGACCACCAGGATGTTCGCCAGCAGGGCAGCAATGGTGGGCGGCAGGCTGAAATTCAGGGCTTCCTTGGATTCCTGTGCCGTGAAGGGCCCGCGGTCCCGGAAGATCAGGTAGATCAGCAGCGACGGAACGCAGCCCAGGATGCCCCCGAAGTGCGCCATGGTGGCCCATTGCCGGTCTTCGCTGGCTGTCAGGGGCAGCGCATTCGCGGGAACGCCGTGGTACTCCGAACGGCCCTGGCCGCCCGGGCTGTCCCTGTGATCACGTGCGTTTTCTGCCACAGTCTGTTCCTTCTGAAGTGCAATGGTGCCGGCTAAGAAAGCTTATTGGGTGCGGCGGCCTGCAATGTTGCAGGATCCGCAGTACCAAGAATACTTGGTACCGGCCCCATACCTGCCCCGGGATGCGCGGGCCGGGGCAGAACCGTCCTTCAGGGCACGGTGAGGAAGTCGATGACTTCTTCGACCCTCCCCAGCAGCGAGGCTTCCAGGTCGGCGTACGTTCGGACGGCGCCGAGCAGTTTCTGCCAGCCAAGCCCGATGTCCTCCTTTGTGGCATGGGGCCAGCCGAACGCTGCGAGGATGCCGGTCTTCCAATCCTGCCCGCGCGGCACTACCGGCCACTGCTCAATGCCCAGGACCGCGGGCCGGATGGCCTGCCACACGTCCACGTAAGGGTGACCCACAATCAGGACGTTCCCTGCAGCTCCCGGCGAGGCCATGACGGCGTCCGCAATGCGGGATTCCTTGGAATCCGGCACCAGGTGGTCCACCAGTACGCCGAGGCGCCTGCCCGGTCCGGGCCTGAACGCTGCGACGGCCCCCGCCAGGTCATCAATGCCGTGCAGGGGTTCGACGACGATGCCCTCCACGCGCAGGTCGTCTCCCCAGACCTTTTCCACCAGTTCGGCGTCGTGCTTTCCCTCCACCCAGATCCGGCTGGCCTTGGCCACCTGTGCCCGCTGGCCGGCGACGCGGACGGACCCGGAGGCGGTCCGGCCGGCGACGGCGCCGGCGGCCTGCCGCGGGGCCGGGGGCAGGAGCTTGATGGCCCGGCCTTCGAGGAGGAATCCGAAACCAAGCCGGAAGGACCGGGATTTACCGCGCCGGTCCTCCAGGGCAACCACGTGCATGCCGCCGGATTTTTCCACCCGGGTCACGGCGCCCACCCAGCCGGACTGGACGTCCTCAAGGACCATTCCCCGTTCAACGGGAACCTCGGGCAGTTCAGTCTTTGCGGGAGCGGACAAGTCGCGTGGGCCCCAGTTCTGGTACTGCATGGTTTCACTCCGCCTAGCGTTCGGTCACAGGTCCGGATTTCGCCCGGAGCGGTACCAATGCTAGCAACGGCGGGAGTCATAATAGACTGTTAGCACTGAGGCATGTCGAGTGCTAACCCTTGAGGTGGCACAGCGCGGGCGGCGCGGCCGCCCCGAACCCTGGATGGAGGTGGAGTGTGAGCGAGCCACGCAAACTTGAAGTGCTGCGTGCAATCGTGGAGGACTACGTCCACTCCCGGGAACCCGTCGGGTCCAAGGCCCTGGTGGAGCGGCACCATCTTGGTGTGTCCAGCGCAACGATCAGGAACGATATGGCCGCCCTGGAGGAAGAGGGCCTGATCACCGCTCCGCACACCAGCGCCGGACGTATCCCCACTGACAAGGGTTACCGGCTGTTCGTGGACCAGATCTCGGCGGTCAAACCGCTGTCCCAGGCCGAGCGCAGGGCCATCCAGTCG
Source organism: Pseudarthrobacter sp. CC4 (assembly GCF_048957775.1). NCBI lineage: Bacteria > Bacillati > Actinomycetota > Actinomycetes > Micrococcales > Micrococcaceae > Pseudarthrobacter > Pseudarthrobacter sp. CC4. The sequence continues at coordinate 94,728 of NZ_JARCCZ010000018.1, forward strand.
CTGCTGGAAGGATCTGACGACCTCGACGACGTCCTTGACCGCACGGTCCGCCTGCTGTCGCAGCTGACCAACCAGGTTGCCGTGGTCCAGTATCCGCACCTGAGCCGGGCACTGGTCCGCCATATCGAGTTCGTCCTCCTCGCGCCGCGCAAGGTGCTGGTGGTGCTGATCGCCAACAGCGGCAAAGTGGAACAGCGCGTTATCGACGTCGGCCAGGACCTGGGGGACGACGCCCTTGCCACCCTGCGGGCACGGTTCCTTGGCTCCCTTGCCGGCACTCCGCTGAACCAGCTCGCCCAGTCCCTGCCGGCAGTGGTGGCCACAGCCGGCCCGGGGCAAAGGCAGGCCGCCCATGCCCTCGCCGTCGGCCTCGAAGGCCTGGCCCAGAGCAGCAGGGAAGACCGCATGGTCATGGCGGGCACCGCCAACCTTGCGCGTTCCAACGTGGACTTTCCGCTCAGCATCGGACCGGTCCTGGAAGCACTCGAGGAACAGGTGGTCATGCTCCGCCTGCTGAGCGAAATGGCGCAGGACCACCGCGGGGTGGCTGTCAGCATCGGCCGCGAGAATCCCTACGACGGCCTTGCCGAGGCGTCCGTCGTTGCCACGGGGTACGGTCCGGACCACATTGCGAAAATTGGTGTCCTGGGACCAACCCGGATGGACTATCCCACCACCATGGCCGCAGTCAGGGCCGTTGCCCGCTACCTTTCGCGGATCCTGGGACCCTGACGTTTTCCCGTTCCCGGGCATGCAGATCATTTCCCGCAGTCCAACTGCAGGCAGTACAACAAGGAAGAGATACGAACTTTGAGCAGCCACTACGACGTCCTTGGAGTCTCACCGGAGGCCACGGGAGAAGAGATCAAGAAGGCCTACCGCAAGCTGGCGCGCACGCTCCACCCGGACGTCAACCCGGGTGAGGACGCGTCGGACCGCTTCAAGGCCGTGACCCACGCCTACGAGGTTCTTTCGGACCCGCAGAAGCGCCGCGTCTACGACACCACCGGCAACGAGAACGGCACGGACAACGGCTTCGGCGGAGGCAGCTACGCCGGCCAGGGATTCGCGTTCCAGGACATCTTCGACACCTTCTTCGGGGCCGGCGGAACAACGGGCCCGGCTTCCCGCGTCAGGCGCGGCCAGGACGCACTCATCAGTGTCCGCATCGAACTCCGCGACGCTGTCTTCGGCGTCAACAAGAAGCTGGAAGTGGACACGGCCGTCACGTGCCCCACCTGCGAAGGTTCGTGCTGCCGGCCGGGAACCCATCCGGAACGCTGCGACATCTGCGGCGGCAGCGGCCAGGTCCAGCGTGCCGTGCGCTCCATCCTGGGACAGGTCATGACCGCCGCCCCGTGTGGTACGTGCGAGGGCTTCGGCACCGTCATCAAGGACCCCTGCAATGAGTGCAGCGGCCAGGGACGCATCCGCAGCCGCCGTTCGCTGACCATCAAGGTTCCCGCCGGCGTAGCCACCGGAACCCGCATCCAGCTTTCCGGCCAGGGCGAAGCAGGTCCCGCCGGCGGTCCCGCCGGCGACCTCTACGTCGAGATCCGCGTGAACAACGACGCCACCTATGTCCGGGACAACGACGACCTCCACGCAACCCTGCACCTTCCCATGACCGCTGCAGCCCTGGGCACCGAGGTGAGCCTGGAAACGTTCGACGGACCGCAGGAGATCGACGTCAAGCCGGGCACCCAGTCCGGCGAGATCATCACCCTTCGCGGACTTGGCGTGACCCACCTTCGCGGGTACGGGCGCGGCGACCTGAAAGTGCACCTCCAGGTCGAGACTCCCGCCAAGCTGGACGCCGCGCAGGAGGACCTCCTGCGTCAGCTTGCCAAGATGCGCGGTGAACAGATCACCGAGGGCAAGCTTGCGGCCAGCGGGGGCATGTTCGCCAAGCTCCGGGACCGGCTCGGTAACCTGTAGCGGTGAGCAACCCGGTCTTTTTCACTCCTCCCGGTTCCCTTGACCAGCTGGTGGCGGGGGAAGTCTTTGTCCTGGAGGGGCCCGAGGCGCGGCACGCCGTCACGGTGAAGCGGCTTGCCCCGGGCGAGCCCGTTGACATCGTGGACGGCGCCGGGACGCGCATGAGCGGAAAGGTGCTTGCGGCGTCCCCCTCCGGGCTGGATGTTGAGTGCTCCTCCCTGGCCGTTGAGCCGCAGCCGGGGACAAGGCTGGTGCTGGTACAGGCGCTGGCAAAGGGCGACCGCGACGAACTTGCCATTGAGACGGCAACCGAACTCGGGATCGACGCCGTCATACCCTGGCAGTCCGAACGGTCCATCGTCCGGTGGAAAGGCGACCGGGCCGCGAAGGCCCACGCCAAATGGCAGTCCGTGGTCACGGCAGCCGCCAAGCAGGCGCGCCGCGCCTGGGTTCCCGAGGTGCGGCCCGCCGTCGACACCGCCGCGCTGGCCGGCCTCGTGGAGGCCGCAGGGCTTGCCGTCATCCTGCACGAGGACGCGGTTAGGCCCTTGCGGACAGTGCTGGAAGCATGGCAGCGCGGCGGAACCCCAACGGAACCCCGCGAAGTCTTCCTGATCGTTGGGCCGGAAGGCGGCATCAGTCCCCGGGAAGTAACCCGGCTCTGCGGCAAGGGTGCTGTCACGGCCCTGCTGGGGCACCATGTGCTGCGCTCATCCACCGCCGGCCCCGCCGCCGTCGTGCTTGCCAGCGACGTCCTGGGCCGCTGGGCGGCGCATGCTGCCGAGCCTGCCGGTTGAGCAGGCCGCCGAAGCTGCAGCGTGCGGGCTAGCGGACTTTGAAAGCCCGCGAGTCCTCGTTCTGGTCCGGCTGCCCGTCGGCGCCGGCCTGGGCCACGCGCAACTCGTAGTCGCCGGAAGGCAGCGTGAGGGCAAGCGTGAAGATCCCTCCCTGTCCGGGCTGGGCGGAGGCCGTTGTTTCTCCGGTGAGGAACGGTACCTTGTTGCCGTCCTGCTCCGCCCGCTGGATCTGCCAGCGCAGCTTGCTGCCGGCCAGGGTGCTGCGGCCGGTGATCTTCACGCTTCCGTCGGCAATTTCCACATTTTCCTGCGGATCGATGATCCAGACGGGCGCCACCATGCCCGCGCCCCTCGTCATGAGGTCACCCAGCTGGATGTGGTCGAAAGCAACGTAGTCCGTGTGCCCGTCCACCAGGATCCGCACCCGGATCTGCTGCCCGGAGTCAATGAGCCCGGAGCTGGCCGCAGCGGCCGTGGCCGTATAAACAAGCTGCTGGACGGCACGGGCCGCCATGTCAGCGTCGAGGTTGCTGTTGAACGCGTCCTCGGACACGTCCACCGTAATAACGTCCTTGCCGGAAATCGAGGTGGCGAGCTTGCTGGGATTCTGCCACGGGGTGAAGAAGTCCGGATCAAGCGGCTTATCCTTCATCATCGCCCGCAGGGCACGCGTCACGGGGTTTTCCTGCTCCGGCACGTCCCGGAACTCCCGGTAAAGGAACACGCTGCTGCCGGTGCGGCCAATCCAGTACACCGGCGCCTTGTTGGAGGACTGCGTGGTTTCAAGGGGGGCGCTGGTGGATGGTGCGGTGCCGGTGGCGGCAGGCCCGGAGTTCAGGAGGCCGGTAGGTGCAGGATTGGGCTCGGCCAGGCACCCCGCCAGGAGCGGGCTCACTGCCAGAACCACTGCGAGGACCGCAGGGCGCGCACGGCCCCAGCGTCGTCCTGCCCTCAGGGGCGCAGCTGATGCCGGCACGTTTGGTTGCCTGTCCTTTCGCAACTGGGCCGCTTCCGGGCGGCGGTAGTCCAGCAATGAAGCTGGATTTCCAGCATGGCACAGGGCGCTGGACCGTACGGCCCTGCCATGGTCCCCAGGGCCAACTGCAACGGGAACGATATGAGGCCGATATGAAGTTGATACCTAATGACGCAGCCTCCGCGCCTGAAGGCCGCCTTGCCCTGGTCCGTGGCTGGTTGCCTCATCCGGTGTTGACGCCGTACTGGCGTAAGATGGAGGGACCGCTTGGGCAAGGCGCGCCGGATGCGGTGGCCGGCCCTGCGGTGGACATTATTTTCGTACTTTGAGGGGATCACGGGCCTGCGGGCCGTCACCATGACTGAATCAGCGAATGGAAAGCGCCGGCTCAACACAGGCGAAGGCGCTGCGGGGGAGTTTCCCCATTCCCTGCCCGGCAGCCGTACCGAGGTTGTACTTTTCGACAACTCCGACCAGATGGTCCAGTCCTTGGGCAGCCACGATGAGGCTTTGCGCTTCATTGAGGAACAGTTCCCGCACGTCAATTTCCACGTCCGCGGAAATGAACTTTCCATCACTGGTCCTGCCAGCGACGTGCCCCGCATCATGCGGCTCCTCCACGAGGTCCGCGGCCTGGTGGCCCGCGGCACGGTTATCAGTCCCGCTGTCCTTCAGCAGCTCGTGGCCCTCCTGCGTACCCAGTCGCTGCAGAACCCCGTGGATGTTCTGACCCACGACATCCTTTCCAGCCGCGGGAGGACAATCCGTCCCAAGACGCTGAACCAGAAGACCTACGTCGACGCCATCGACAACAACACGGTGATCTTTGGCATTGGCCCGGCCGGAACAGGGAAGACCTACCTGGCCATGGCAAAGGCTGTGCAGGCGCTTCAGCAAAAAGAGGTCAGCCGGATTATCCTGACGCGCCCGGCAGTTGAAGCCGGGGAACGGCTGGGATTCCTGCCCGGAACCCTGAGCGACAAGATTGATCCCTACCTGCGCCCCCTCTACGACGCGCTGCACGACATGATGGACCCGGAGTCCATTCCCAGGCTGATGGCGGCGGGCACCATCGAAGTGGCTCCGCTGGCCTACATGCGCGGACGCACGCTCAATGACGCCTTCATCATCCTTGACGAGGCGCAGAACACCACGCCCGAGCAGATGAAGATGTTCCTGACCCGGCTGGGCTTTGGCTCCAAGATGGTGGTCACCGGCGACGTCACCCAGGTTGACCTGCCCTTCGGCACCCGCTCCGGGCTCCGTATTGTGGCGGAGATCCTGCAGGGTATCGAAGGCGTCAGTTTCTCGGTGCTGGACGCCGCAGACGTTGTCCGGCACCGCCTGGTGGGGGATATTGTCAACGCCTACAGCATCTGGGATGAGGCACAGCGCAGCCGGGTAAAGCATTCGACCGGCGCCGGCAAGCGGGGGGAACACGCATGAGCATCGAGGTCAACAACGAGTCCGGTGTCCAGGTGGACGAAGCTGAACTCGTTGCTTTGTCCCGGTACATCTTCGAACAGCTCTACATCCATCCGCAGGCTGAACTGTCCATCCTCCTGGTGGATGAGCCTGCAATGGAGAAGCTTCACATCGAACTGATGGACGAGCCAGGTTCCACGGATGTTTTGTCCGTGCCCATGGACGAGCTGACCCCGGGTACGCCTGACCGGCCCACGCCCCAGGGAATGCTGGGCGACATTGCCATTTGCCCCCAGGTGGCCCGGGTGCAGGCCAAAAACGCCGGCCACCCCCTCCAGGACGAGATGTTGCTGCTGACCACCCACGGCATCCTGCATCTGCTGGGATACGACCACGCCGAACCCGAGGAAAAGGCCGAGATGTTCGGGCTCCAGCGTGAGCTGCTGTCCGGCTTCACGGGCAAAGAAGCGCCTGCCGAGACCACCCAGTGACGCCCCTGCTCCTCGTGGCAATGGCCCTGGTTTTCCTGGCCGTTGCGGCGGTGCTGACCGCGGCGGAGGCCGCGTTCAACTTCATCCCGCGCCATGATGCCGAGGAAGCCCTGGTCAAGAGCCGCGGCACCGCCCTGCGGCGCATCCTCGGCCAGCCTGTGGCGCACATCCGCGCCCTGAGGTTCTGGCGCATCTGGTTCGAAATGGCGTCCGCCGTTGCCGTGTCCGTCCTGCTCTACAGCCTGCTCAGCAACGTTTGGCTTGCGGGCCTTGCAGCAACCGGGATTATGGCCCTGCTGGGCTTTGTCATTGTTGGTGTCTCCCCGCGGCAACTCGGACGGCTGCACGCAGCCGCTGTTGTCCGCTTCACCGCGCCGACGATCCGTTTCCTCACCTGGGTGCTGGGGCCCATCCCGGGCTGGCTGGTGAGGCTTGGAAGCACGGCGGCCCCCGGGGCCCCCGGCGGCGACGAGGCGTTCTTCAGCGAGCAGGAATTCCGTGAACTCGTGGAGCGCGCCAGCGAGTCGGACATGATCGAGGACACCGAGGCTGAGATGATCCAGTCCGTCTTCGACTTCGGTGACACCCTTGTCCGCGCCGTCATGGTGCCCCGGACCGACATCCTTACCATCGAAGCGGGGTCAAGCCTGCGCCAGGCCATGTCGCTTTTCCTTCGTTCCGGCTATTCCAGGATTCCGGTGATCGGCGACAGTACCGACCAGATCCTGGGCATCATCTACCTGAAGGATGTTGCCGCCGTCATCCATGAGCTGGCGCCCAACGAGGAGCCGCCGCTGGTGGAATCGCTCGCCCGCGACGTTCGCTACGTACCGGAGTCGAAACCTGTCAGCGACCTGCTCCGGGAGCTGCAGAAAGAGTCCACGCACGTGGCCATCGTGATCGACGAATACGGCGGAACGGCCGGCCTGGTCACCCTCGAGGACCTTATCGAGGAAATCGTGGGCGAAATCGTGGACGAGTACGACACCGAAAGCGCGGAGGCCGTGGAGCTCGGGGACGGTTCGTACCGGGTCAGCGCGCGGATGGGCATTGACGACCTCGGCGAGCTCTTCGGCATTGAGCTTGACGACGACGAAGTGGACACCGTCGGCGGCCTGCTCGCCAAGGCCCTGGGCCGCGTTCCCATTGTGGGGAGCTCCGTGGAAGTGCACGGTGTGTCCCTGCGGGCCGACCGGCTTGAAGGCCGCCGAAACCGCGTCAGCCACATTATTGCGGCACCGTTGGCAAAAGAAGACACTGACCTTGAAGATCTCTTCGACGAGGCGGAAGCAACCCAGCAGGGAGTTTCACGTGAGCAAGAAAAATAAGGCCGAAGGCCAGGACGATTTCGGCGGTTTCCACGCAGGATTTGCGATCCTGGTGGGACGGCCCAACGCGGGCAAGTCCACTTTGACGAACGCGCTGGTGGGCAAGAAGGTGGCCATTACGTCCGCCAAACCGCAGACCACCCGCCACACCATCCGCGGCATCGTTCACCGCGAGGACGCACAACTCATCCTCGTGGATACGCCGGGCCTCCATCGCCCGCGGACGCTCCTTGGCAAGCGCCTTAACGACCTCGTGGCGGATACGCTGGCCGAAGTTGATGCGATTGGGTTCTGCCTGCCGGCCAACGAAAAGATCGGCCCCGGAGACAAATTCATTGCCGCCCAGCTCGCGGCGGTTGGCCGCAAGCCCGTGATCGCCATCGTCACCAAAGCCGACCTCGTGGACCGCCAGGCACTGACGGAACAGCTCCTGGCCGTCGCAGCCCTCGGCAGGGAAGTGATGGGGGAGGACGGCTGGAAGGACATCGTTCCCGTTTCTGCCACCGACGGCTTCCAGGTGGGCACCGTTGCTGACGTCCTGATCAGCCACATGCCGCCGTCGCCCCCGCTGTACCCTGACGGTGAACTGACGGACGAACCTGAGGCCGTCATGGTCGCAGAACTGATCCGCGAGGCGGCGCTGGAAGGTGTCCGCGATGAACTTCCGCACTCGCTCGCTGTGGTGGTGGAGGAAATCGTTCCCCGCGAAGACCGGCCCGAAGACAGCCCGCTGCTGGACGTGCGGGTCAATCTCTACGTTGAGCGTCCCTCGCAGAAGGCGATCATCATCGGCAAGGGCGGCAGCCGGCTGCGTGAAGTGGGCACCAATGCACGCAAGGGCATCGAGGCGCTCCTGGGCACGCGGATCTATCTCGACCTTCACGTGAAGGTGGCGAAGGACTGGCAGCGGGACCCGAAACAGCTGGTCAAGCTGGGTTTCTGAGCCGTTTCGGCTCCGCCGGCGCAGGCCGCCCGGCATTTTCCCAGCCCGGGCCACTAAAATGGGCCGGATTTGGTTTTTAGAGGAAGGTTCACCACGTGGGGCTAGGCCGCGACAGACGCGACAACGGACTCGATGGTCCCGCCGGAGCGGGACCCGTATCCCGCCACGCCGACGGCGGTACCGTCGGTGCAGCCCGCCATCTTGGGCGCATAAGCGGAATGCCGGTGTGGCTGAAGGTGGTCACGGCCATCCTGTCAGTGGCTATTGTGGGCGGCCTCGCCTTCGCAGGCTTCTGGTTCCTGCGCCTGCAGGGCAACATTTCCAAGGCGCCCTTGAACGCCGGTGGCGGCAGCAACGAATCCGTGAGCGACGCCACCGGACGGATGCAGATCCTCATCCTCGGTTCCGATACCCGTGACGGGAAAAACTCTGAATACGGTACCGCGGATGACTCCAACGGATACGGCAAGTCCGATGTCATGATGCTGATGGACATCTCCGAGGACAACAAGCGCGTCAGCGTCATCAGCTTCCCGCGGGACCTGCTGGTTGATATCCCGCAGTGCAAGGACCCGAAAACCAACCAGGTCTATCCTGCCCGCAGCGGTGTGATGATCAATGAAGCCATGGCTGAAGCAGGCATTGGCTGTGCCGTGGACACCGTCAACAAACTCACCGGCCTGGAAGTGGACCACTTCATGATGGCTGACTTCAATGCCGTGAAGGAACTGTCCAACGCGGTCGGGGGCGTAGAGGTGTGCATCAGTGACGCCGTCTACGATCCTGACTCACGCCTCCGGCTGCCGGCCGGCACCTCGGCTGTCCAGGGTGAGATGGCCCTCGCGTTCCTGCGCACCCGGCATGCCTTTGCCGACGGCGGCGACCTGGGCCGGATCAAGGCCCAGCAAGGGTTCCTGTCGTCCCTGACCCGCAAGATCAAGGACGACGGTACGCTCTCGGATCCCGGGAAGATGCTGAAGATCGCCGACGTGGTAACCCAGAACCTGACCGTCGATGAAGGGCTGGCCTCGGTGCCCAGCCTGCTCACCATCGGGTCCCGGCTCAAGGACATCGACGTCAGCAAGGTGGCGTTCGTGGCTGTGCCCACCACCCCCGCGGTGCTGGATCCGAACAGGCTCCAGATTGCCGAGCCCGCAGGTTCCCAGCTCTTCTCGGCAATGCGGCAGGACGTCGACCTGACCGATCCAACCGCTCCGTCGCCCGCGCCAACGGAGACGTCGGCACCCCCGACCCCCACGGAAACCACGCCTGCGCCCCCGCCCTACGACAAAGCCCTGCAGCCTGTCACGGTGGCCAACGGCAGCGGCGTCCCGGGCCGTGCCCAGGAAATAGTCCAGGCCCTGGTCGCCGGCGGATTCGCGCAGGCCGGCCGGTTTGAGGCGACGGCTGTGGCGCAGTCAGTGGTCTACTACGGCCCGGACTTCGCGGACGTGGCAGCGGATGTTGCCGCAATGCTGGGTATTCCCGCTGAACAAATGCTCCCTGCCCCGAACATCGCAGGGGTCCAGGTATACCTCGGTACCGACTTCACCGCCGGCACCACCTACGGGGCGGCCGTATTGCCCGAAGACATCGTTAACCAGACAGCCAAGGATGCGGCCTGCCAGCAGGCCAATCCGATGCTCATCGAGCGTTAGCGGACCGGGCCCCAGCGGCACAACGGAACAGTCTGTGACAAGGCACAGCGGGGACCGCCGGAAGGCGGGTCCCGCTGTGCCTTGTCATTACCAGATGCTGACGCGTTCCGCGGGAGGCATCCACATGCCATCCTGTTCGGAAACCTCGAATGCCTCGTGGAAGGCGTCGAGGTTCCTGGCAATGGCATTGGTGCGGAACTCGTTAGGGGAGTGCGGGTCCGTCGCGAGACGGCGGATAGCCTCCTCCTGCCGAATGACCTGCCGCCAGCCGGCGGCCCACGAGGCAAAGAAGCGCTGCTCCCCGGTCAGGCCGTCCAGGACCTCCGGTTCCTTTCCATCAAGGCTGATCTGGTAGGCCTTGTAGGCGATCGCCAGGCCTGCCAGATCGCCAATGTTCTCGCCAAGCGTGAGCCGGCCGTTGACGTTGTGTCCTGGCGCCGCGGAGGGTGACAGGGCATCGAATTGGGCTACGAGTTTGGCGGTGAGCTCTTCGAAAGCCTCCCGGTCCTCGTCCGTCCACCAGTTCCGCAGCGCCCCGCCGCCGTCGAACTGGGACCCCTGATCATCAAAACCATGGCCGATCTCGTGCCCGATGACAGCCCCGATGCCGCCATAGTTCACGGCGTCGTCAGCATCGGCCGTGAAGAACGGGGGCTGCAGGATCGCTGCCGGGAACACGATTTCGTTCATCATCGGGTGGTAGTACGCGTTGACCGTCTGCGGGGTCATGAGCCACTTGTTGCGGTCCACCGGCTTGCCCACCTCATCAAGGTGCCTGTCGACGTCGGCATTGTGTGCACGTTCCACATTGCCCAGCAGGTCAGCCGGATCGATCTCCACGGCGGAGTAATCGATCCATTCCTCCGGGTAGCCGATTTTCGCCCGGAACCCCTCAAGTTTCCGGAGCGCTTCCGCCTTAGTGGCGTCTCCCATCCAGCCCACGGCGGTGATGCTCTGCCGGTAGGCCTCTATCAGGTTGGCAACGAGCGCCTGCATGCGTGCCTTGTGGGTCTCCGGGAAATGCCGGGCGACGTAGATCTGCCCCACGGCTTCGCCAAGCGCCGCTTCGACGACGGCGACACCGCGCTTCCAGCGGTCCTTGTTCCTCGGGGTGCCGCTGAGGGTGGTCCCGTAGAAGGCGAAATTGGCATCCACGAACGACGACGAAAGGTAGGGGGCCGCGGCGCTCACCACCCGCATGGCGAGCCATTCCTGCCAGTGGGCCAGCGGCTCGGACCCAAGGAGCGCTGCGGCCCCGTCGAAGAACGGCGGGGTGCTCACCACGATTTCCCGGCGTTTGGCCTCGTCGATGCCGGCGGCTTCGAACCATGTGGTGAGCAGGGGGAACAGCGCGGACGCTTCATCCGCCGTCTTCAGGTTGTAGGTCTTTTGCGGGTCCCGGAGCGTGACTTTGTCCCAGTGGTGGGATGCGAGCTTGGTCTCCAGCTCCACCACCCGCCCGGCGGCGGCCCCGGCGTCAGCAACGCCGGCCAGCTCAAGCATGGTCTTCACGTGTGCGTTGTACGCCGTAACCGTCGGCGCGAACTTTTCTTCCCGGTAGTACGACTCGTCCGGCAGGCCAAGGCCGCCCTGTCCGGTGTACAGCAGGATCCGGTCGGGGTTGCCCGCATCGGGGGCCGGGTAGATATAGAAGAGCCCCCCAACATCGGCCCGGAAGAGCCGCCCTGCCAGGGACACGAGCTCAGCCACGGTGGTTGTGGCGAACACGGCCGCCAGCCTCTGCCGGATCGGTTCCATGCCCTTGGCTTCAACAGCGGCCTCGTCCATGAAGCTGTTGTAGAGGTCGCCGATCTTCCGCTCGATTCCGCTGGCGGCTTCACCCTTGGCCGCCGCCTCCTCAATGATGTCCCGGACCGCGATCTCTGCACCGTCCCGGAGCGCCGTGAAGGCTCCCTCAAGCGGACGGTCGTCAGGGATTTCCGCGCCCTTCAGCCAGGCACCGTTGACGTGCTGGTACAGGTCATCCTGCGGCCGGACCGTGTGGTCGATGGTGGACAGGTCGATCCCCGATATGGGCACTGAAACTCCTTTGATGAAGGGCCGCGGCCCGGTCGAATACCCGGCGGCGTCTGCATGGTGGACTTTACGGACGGTAGTGCCCTTTCATCTTACGCACGCGTGTTACCCTCAAAAGGTGCGTGCAGAGCTCCTTCTTCTTAGCTGCCGCGGCGAGGCCTCAGACGCGATCTAGCGCAAGGCCCAACCTCGCTGCGGAGTTTGTGTTGCCCGGCCACCCTTTCACCGAAGAACCACAGAAAAGGCCCCGATAGTAATGCGAAACGCACAGAAGCCCTCAGGAATGCCCGCCCACCGCTACACGCCGTTCCAGGACCAGATCAAGGTAGAGCTGCCGGACCGCACGTGGCCGGACAAGATCATCACCAAAGCCCCCCGCTGGTGTGCGGTGGACCTGCGTGACGGCAACCAGGCCCTGATTGATCCCATGAGCCCTGCCCGCAAGATGAAGATGTTCGACCTGCTGGTACGGATGGGCTACAAGGAGATTGAGGTAGGTTTTCCCTCTGCTTCCCAGACGGATTTCGACTTTGTCCGCCAGCTCATTGAGGGCAACCACATCCCGGACGACGTCACCATCCAGGTCCTCACCCAGGCCCGCGAGCACTTGATCGAGCGCACCTACGAATCCCTGGTAGGCGCCAAGCAGGCCATCGTCCACCTGTACAACTCCACCTCCGTCCTGCAGCGCCGGGTTGTCTTCAACCAGGACGAGGACGGCATCCTGGACATCGCACTCCAGGGCGCCCGCCTGTGCAGGAAGTACGAGGAGACCCTCGCGGACACGCACGTGACCTACGAGTACTCCCCGGAGTCCTTTACCGGCACGGAGCTGGAATACGCTGTGCGGGTCTGCAACGCCGTCGCTGATGTTTTTGAAGCCTCCGCGGACCGCCAGGTCATCATCAACCTGCCTGCCACCGTGGAAATGGCCACCCCCAACGTTTACGCCGACTCCATTGAGTGGATGAGCCGCCACCTGCATCCCCGCGAAGGCATCATCCTCTCCCTGCACCCCCACAATGACCGCGGCACTGGCGTAGCGGCCGCGGAACTGGGCTATATGGCGGGCGCCGACCGCATCGAGGGCTGCCTGTTCGGCAACGGTGAGCGGACCGGCAACGTCGACCTGGTGACCCTCGGCCTGAACCTGTTTGTGCAGGGCATCGACCCCATGATCGACTTCTCCAACATCGACGACGTCCGCCGGACCGTGGAGTACTGCAACCAGCTCCCCGTCCCCGAGCGCTCACCCTACGGCGGCGACCTCGTCTTCACGGCGTTCTCCGGCTCCCACCAGGACGCCATCAAGAAGGGTTTCGAGGCGTTGGAGCGGGACGCCGCGGCCGCCGGCAAGGCAGTGGAAGACTTCACGTGGCAGGTGCCGTACCTGCCCGTGGACCCCAAGGACCTGGGCCGCAGCTACGAGGCCGTTATCCGCGTCAACTCGCAGTCCGGCAAGGGCGGCGTGGCCTACCTGCTGAAGAACGAGCACAGCCTGGACCTGCCGCGCCGCGCCCAGATCGAATTCTCCGGCGTGATCCAGAAGCGCACGGACACCGTTGGCGGCGAAGTAAGCGGCGCCCAGCTGTGGCAGGTCTTCCAGGATGAGTACCTGCCCTCCGGGAAGGCAGACGGGCAGTGGGGACGCTACTCCCTGGGCGCTGTCAAGACAGAAACGGATGACGACGGCGGCATGACGCTTCACGCCTCGCTCACCGTGGACGGCGTGCAGGTCCAGCGTACCGGGACCGGCAACGGCCCCATTGCGGCCCTGCTGAGCATCCTGCGGGAAGACGGCGTGGATGTCCGGGTCCTCGACTACAGCGAACACGCCCTTTCCGAGGGCGGCAATGCCATGGCCGCCGCCTACGTCGAGTGCGCCGTGGGGGAGCGGGTCCTGTGGGGCGTGGGCATTGACGCCAACACCAGCATGTCTTCGCTGAAGGCAGTTATTTCCGCCGTGAACCGCGCCATCCGGGACGCCCGGGCCTGACGCCGCACCGTTGAGCCGCCGGGACCCGCCGGCGGCACAACGGAGCCCCGCCCGGTGGCGGCCGGCCGAATGGTGCCTGCAAAGGATGGGAAGATAAGGCGTGGCCCAACACTCTTTCGCCTCCCGCGCGTACCGGGACGACGCCGTCGTACTGCGCACCCATAAGCTGGGCGAGGCGGACCGGATCATCACCCTCCTGACCAAGCACCACGGCCAGGTGCGGGCTGTGGCCAAGGGGGTCCGGCGCACCAGCAGCCGGTTTGGAGCGCGCCTTGAGCCGTTTATGGTGGCGGACCTGCAGCTTGTTTCCGGCAAGACGCTGGACATCGTCACCCAGGCGGTGGCCAAGGGCGCCTACGGCGGCAGCATTGCCGCCGATTACGGCCGGTATACGGTGGCGGCCGCGATGACCGAGACGGCGGAGAAGCTCACCGACGTCGACGGGGAGGCAGGAACTGCCCAGTACAACCTGCTGGTGGGTGCCCTGGCCGCCTTGAGCAGGGATGAACACGCCGCCGGCCTGATCCTCGACTCCTATCTGCTGCGCGCCTTGGCCACCGGCGGCTGGGCCCCCAGTTTTACGGACTGCGCCCGCTGCGGGGTTCCCGGCCCGCATACCGCTTTCTCAGCGCCGCTGGGAGGGATGGTCTGCAGCGGCTGCAGGCCCCCAGGATCACCGGCTCCTGCGCCGGAAACCGTGGTCCTCCTGGCGGCACTGCTCACCGGTGACTGGACCACGGCGGACGGCTCCCTTCCGCCACACCGGAAAGAAGCTGCGGGCCTGGTGGCGGCGTACCTGCAATGGCATCTCGAACGAGTCCTGAAGTCCCTCAAACATGTGGAGCGAAGCTGACAGTGGCCCTCGGCAAAAAGAACCCCGCGTCCCGAAAGCGCACCCACCCGGTGGTTGCACCGTACCCTCATCCCTCCGGAGCCGTGGCGCCCTCCATCCCCGCAGAGTTCATTCCCCGCCACGTGGCGATCGTGATGGACGGCAACGGGCGCTGGGCCAACCAGCGCGGACTGCCCCGGATTGAAGGGCACAAGGCAGGCGAGCCGGCGCTGCTGGACGTCATGGCAGGGGCGATAGAACTCGGCATCGAGTATGTCAGCGTCTATGCCTTCTCCACGGAAAACTGGCGCCGGTCTCCGGAGGAAGTACGCTTCCTGATGGGATTTAACAAGGATGTGCTGCGCCGGCAAAGAAACCAGCTCGATGAATGGGGCGTGCGCGTCCGCTGGTCCGGCCGCCGGCCGCGGCTGTGGGGCTCAGTCATCCGGGAGCTGGAAGAGGCCGAGGAGTTCACCGCGGGCAACAGCACTTGCACGTTGACCATGTGTGTTAATTACGGCGGCCGGGCTGAAATTACCGACGCGGTCTCGGCCATCGCCGCCGAGGTTGCTGCGGGCAGGCTGAAGCCCGGTGCCATCACCGAGCGGACCATCCAGAAGTACCTTGACGAGCCGGACCTGCCGGACGTGGACCTGTTCCTCCGCAGCTCGGGCGAGCAGCGGCTGTCCAATTTCATGCTTTGGCAGTCCGCCTACGCCGAGTTCGTTTTCATGGACACGCTGTGGCCCGACGTCGACCGCCGGACGCTCTGGGCGGCAGTGGAGGAGTACGCCCGGCGGGACCGCCGGTACGGCGGGGCGGTGGATGCCGCCGCACCCGCGGGATCCTAGGGTCCACGCCCCGCCGGCAGTACACCCGGTTCCGGCAGGAGGCGGCCTTCAGGCCGGGTAGCCCCTGAGCCACGCCGCGAGGTCCCGGCAGGCTTCCTCCCGCACCCCGCGGCGGGACAGGAAAACGTCGTGGATGGCACCGGGATAGCGGAACACCGCCACCCGCCGTCCAAGGCGGAGCGCACGGTGGGCTGTCTCCTCGACATCGATGACGGCGTCCGCCTCCATCAATTCCGCCGACCACTCGATTTGGATGCGGGTGCGGTCCGACAGCATGACCAGGGCCGGGGCCCGGATGTCCAGCCGGCGTTCCACCGCGGCGTGGCCGGCAAGGACTGCCTTGGCCCATCCTGCCCGAATGGGAAAGGACGTCCGTGGGCGCCACAGCGGGTCGAGGTGCCACTCCCCGTGGGCCTCGCTGCTGACGCTCTGCCAGTAGCCGGGCATCTCCGGAAGCCACAATGGGCGGCGGGGATCGGCCCTGGACAGCGGGTCCACCAGGTGCATGGCAATGGTGCGGATGATGCTGCTCCCCTGCAGTTCCAGCCACGGTGCGTTCAGGATCAGGGTGCCCACCGCCTTCGGGTTCCGGTCAGCCCACAGGGCGGTGATAAGCCCGCCCAGGGAGTGCGCCAGGACGTGCACCGTGGGGAAGACTCCCGGTCCCAGGGCCTCCTCGAAGTCCTCCCTGATCGCCGCGATGGCGGCTGCCAGGTCAGCATCGTAGACTCCCAGGTCGTCAGTGAAGCCAGGCGTCTGCCAGGGGCGCAGGCTGCGGCCGAACTTGCGCAGGTCAACGGCGTAGAAAGGGAACCCCGCCCCGGTGAGGTACTCCGCGACTTCCGCCTGGAGAAAGTAGTCCGCCCAGCCGTGGACGTAGAGGACCACGTTGACAGCCGCCCGCTGTTCCGCCGTACCCTGCCGGGGTCCCTGGCCGGTGCAACGGACAAGCGTTGCGCATACTTCGCCTTCATCATCGGGTTCCAGGGGCAGCACGCGCTGCTCGAAACGCGGCCCCAGGATGTCGGCAGACCATTGGGCAGCGGCTCTTTCCCGGCCCGCGTGCCCTTTGCTCATCCGCTCTTCCAACTTTCGGATGGCTCGTCGTCGCCATAAGCCTTAAGCCAGCGTGCCAACCGGGCATAGGCATCGGCACGCACCGCGGCGCGGGAGAGGAACACGTCATGAAGTGCACCGTCTATGCGTTCCACCGTCACCGTACGGCCAAGGGTGAGGGCACGCGTAGCGATGATGTTGACGTCAAGTACGGCATCCGTCCGCCGCATCTCTTCAGACCAGAAGAGGCCGTTGGCGCTGCCGCTGGACAGCAGGACAAGGATGGGAACGTCTATGTTGAGGCCCCGCGCCACCTTGGAGTGCCCGGACAGCACGGCATTGAGCCAGCCTGCCCGCACGGGAAACGCCATCGGGGGACGGTACCGGTCATCCAGAGTCCACTCACCGTCGGCCGAGCTGCTGATGGTCCGCCAGTAGAACCCCCGTTCCGGAAGCCTAAGCACGGCTTCGGGCCGGAACCGCGCGACCGGTCCCACCATCCTGGATGCCGCACGCCGCACCAGTGAGCTGCCGTGCATCTCCAGCCACGGGCTGTTCAGGACCAGCCGGGAGACCCGGCCGGGGTGCCGGCTGGCCCACAGCGCCGCCACCAGTCCTCCTGTCGAATGGCCCATAAGGGTCAGCGAGGGGTCCGCGCCGTCCTGGCCGATCAGTTGGAATGCAGCTTCGATTTCGGCATCGTAGTCCATGAGGTCGGCGACGTATCCGCCCGGGAAATCCGGACGCAGGCTCCGGCCGTGGTTGTGCATGTCCAGTGCGTAGAAGTCGTAACCCGCCATGGACCAGAATCGGGCAAGGTCCGCGTTGAAGAAATAGTCGCTCCAGCCATGCAGGAACAGGACGGCGCTGCGCCGGCCCGGGGATGGAGGCAACTTCGTCAGTGCTGGGCGGAACCGGACCAGCGTGGCGGTGCGCTCCACACCGTCCGGCCCCGTGGCGCGGAAGGCGTGCGACTCGAAGTCAGCGCCCAGGATGTCCTGCTGCCATTCCATGCGTTTATGCTAATCCGCTGCAGGTTTGCCCCGCCTCATTTTGGTCTGGGCCCTCCTAGGCGGAAAACTAGAGGCATGCGCGTTTATCCCACATTCTTCAGGCTGGCCTTTTCATGGATGGACGCCGAGCGCGCCCACAAGATCGGATTCAAGGGCATCAGGCTGGCGCATCGCTCCGGTGCGGGGAAGGTGCTGGCGACGCTGACGGCTCCAGCACCGTCGCTCCAGACCACGGCCTTCGGAATCACCTTTCCGTCGCCGTTCGGGCTTGCTGCCGGCTTCGACAAGGAAGGCCATGGGATCGAGGCCCTGACGGAGCTTGGCTTCGGCCACGTTGAGGTGGGAACCATCACCGGGCAGGCCCAGCCGGGCAACGAGAAACCTCGGCTCTTCCGCCTGGTGGAGGACCGCGCGGTCATCAACCGCATGGGATTCAATAACGACGGCGCAACCGCCGTGGCCCCGCGGCTCAAGGCCGCGCGCGCTGCCCTCCAGCGCCAGCACCGGGGCGTGCGCCCCGTCATCGGCGTCAATATCGGCAAGACCAAAACAGTGGAGCTTGCCGATGCGGTGGAGGACTACCTCGTCAGTGCCCGCAGCCTTGCACCTGCTGCGGACTACCTGGTGGTCAACGTAAGTTCGCCCAATACCCCCGGCCTGCGGCTGCTGCAGGATGTGGAGTCGCTCCGGCCGCTGCTGACGGCTGTGGGCCAGGAAGCGGACAGGTCGGCAGGCCGCCATGTTCCCCTGCTTGTAAAGATCGCCCCGGACCTCAGCGACGAGGATATCGACGACGTCGCACGCCTAGCGCTGGACCTCAAGCTGGACGGCATTATCGCCACCAACACCACCATCGCCAGGAGCGGCCTGTCCACGCCGGCGGAAGAGGTGGAAAAGTGCGGCGCCGGAGGGCTCTCGGGTGCGCCGCTGAAGCAGCGCTCCCTCGACGTGCTGCGCCGCCTGAAGCAGGTCACCGGTGACGCCCTCACGCTGGTGGCCGTGGGCGGCGTTGAAACGGCACAGGACGTCCAGGACAGGCTCGACGCCGGGGCCACCCTGGTCCAGGGCTATACCGCCTTCCTCTATGAAGGACCGTTCTGGGCTGCCCGGATCAACCGCGAACTGGCGAAGAGCCGCCGGCCCTAGGCCGTGAACGGTCCAAAGCAAAAACCCCGGCGGAATATCCGCCGGGGTTTTGTTGGCTGTTGAAGGGCGCCGCGGGCTCAGGCCGGGTACTGGCCGCGCTTGACCTGGGGCTTGGGGAGGCGGAGCTTGCGGAACTGCAGGGAACGCATGGAGCCGTACCACACGGTTCCGCGCTCCACCTCGCCGAATTTGGCGGTCAGCCGCTTGCGAAGCTGGCGGGACAGGATGAACACGTCCACGAAGACGGCCAGGAACATCACCCAGAACCCGCCGAGGACGTAGATCATCAAGTCGCTGGACGCCGGGACCACCAACGACACCAGGACGAATACGAGGGCGCCGAACATCAGGTACTCACCGAGGCTGAAACGTGCGTCAACATAATCACGGGCAAACCGTTTCTGCGGACCCTTGTCGCGCAGCGGCAGGAACCGTTCGTCACCGGTGTCCAGCGCCTGGCGCATCTTAAGCCGCTGGTCCTGGATTGCCTGGCGCTCGGCAGCCTTCGAGGCTTTACGGTCTTCCGGGACAAGTGGCCGCCTGCGGGCCGCCTCCTGTGCCTTACGCGTGGGAGTTGGGGCACCCTTGCCGCTCAAGCCCTCTGTCCGCCCCGGCTCTGCAGCCTGTTGGTCTATTATTTGCTGCGCCGAGGGCGCTTCCTTTTTACGTCCGAACACCAGAACAGAATACCTTGCGGCGGGGAACTGAAGTCATGCCCAGGCCAACCGTTGGTCCCAAGCAGTCAATGTGACGCGGGTAATGTTTTGCCATGACTTCATTGCCGACGGGCACGCCGCAAAACCATAATGCCCTTCCATCACCGGGCCTTGCCGGAAACAACCGGACGGAAGACCTTCGCAGCTCCATAGACCGGTCCTTCAACCAGACCTTGGCCCGGCTCAAAGAGCTGGTCGCCATCCCCGGCATCGCCTGGCCAAGCTTTGACCGGGCCCCGCTGGAACGCAGCGCCGAAGCTGTAGCGGAACTGCTCCGCGGCACCGGACTCGGAAACGTCCAGATCCTTGGCTGCAACAAGCCTGACGGCACCCCGGGAGGGCCCGCCGTCGTCGCCCAACGGCCTGCCGCCGACGGCAAGCCGACGATCCTCCTCTATGCCCACCACGACGTCCAGCCCGCGGGTGATCAGAGTCTGTGGGAGACGGAACCGTTCACCGCCGTCGAGAAGGACGGACGCCTGTACGGCCGCGGCGCGGCGGACGATAAAGCCGGCATCATGGCGCACCTGGCGGCGTACGCAGCAGTTACGGAGGTGCTCGGGAACTCGCTGGGGCTCGGCGTCACGTTCTTCTTTGAGGGTGAGGAAGAAGCCGGCTCGCCTACTTTCCGCTCTTTCCTGGAGGCAAACCGGGAACTGCTCCGCGCCGACGTCATCGTCGTCGCCGATTCCAGCAACTGGAAGGTGGGGGTTCCGGCCCTGACCACCAGCCTGCGGGGCCTGGTGGACGGAACCATCGAAGTCCAGGTCCTCGACCACGCCGTGCACTCCGGTATGTACGGAGGACCGGTGCTGGATGCGCCCACCCTCCTGTCGCGCCTCATCGCCACCCTGCACGACGACGAAGGAAATGTCGCCATCGAGGGGCTGGTGGCAAGGGATACAGCCACGGTTGACCTTTCCGAGGAAGACTACCGGGCAGACGCTTCAGTACTCGACGGCGTCCGGCTTGCCGGGTCGGGCAGCATCGCCTCCCGGTTGTGGACCAAGCCGGCCCTGTCCATCATCGGGTTCGACGCTCCGTCAGTGGAGGCGGCTTCGAACACCCTGTTGCCCCGCGCCCGGGCGAAGTTCAGCCTGCGCCTCGCCCCTGGCCAGGTCCCGGAGGACGCCATGGAGGCTGTGCGCCGGCATGTTGCGGCAAACGCACCCTTCGGCGCGAAGGTGACCTTCACGCCGGGGGAGAGCGGCAACCCGTTCCTGACCGACACGTCGTCGCCTGCGGCGTCACTGGCCATGTGGGCGCTGGGAGAGGCCTGGGGAGTCAAAGCCGTGGAAACAGGGATCGGCGGATCCATTCCCTTTATTGCCGACCTCACGGAACTGTATCCGGACGTGCAGATCCTGGTGACCGGTGTGGAGGATCCGGACTCCCGGGCGCACAGTGCGAATGAGTCCCTGCACCTTGGCGATTTCCGCAAGGCCATCCTTGCCGAGGCCCTGCTCCTGGCCCGGATTAACGACCAGGGACTCTAGGACCGGTTCAGGGGACCCGGGGCACGATGGGAGCGCGGCGCTGGCTGTTCCCGGGGAACAACGGGGAGCCGTCGATGGTTACGTTCAGGAGTTAGAGCTACACCTCCGCCCCGCGTAGCATGTAGCTATAGCCCATACCGAAACCGTAGGGGCAGGCACCGCCAGCGCGGCGCCGCCAGACCGTCCTAAGAAGGTAGGCCAAATGAGCACCGCAACCAATGAGAACAGCACCGGTACCACCAGCACGGCCAGTGACGAACTGCCCGTCCACGAGGTCAAGCTGACCGACGTCGCCGCAGGTAAGGTACGCAGTCTTCTCGAGCAGGAAGGCCGTACGGATCTGCGCCTCCGGGTTGCAGTGCAGCCCGGCGGCTGCTCCGGACTGATCTACCAGCTCTACTTCGATGAGCGGCTCCTGGACGGAGACGCAGTCCGGGATTACGACGGCGTCGAGGTTGTCGTGGACAAGATGAGCGTTCCGTACCTTAGCGGTGCCAGCATCGACTTCGAGGACACCATCTCCAAGCAGGGCTTCACCATCGACAACCCGAACGCCGGCGGCTCTTGCGCGTGTGGGGATTCGTTCCACTAAGCCGGTTATTTCGCCCGATGCCGGCGCCGGGTTTCCTGCCGAAAATATCGGTACGGGGGCACGGCGCCGACATGTGGGCGAAACGCCCGGCGGAGCGGTAAGCTCTACACCGAGTAGTAAAACTTTTAGTGTGCCCGGGGCGGCCAAGGCTGCCCGGACAACAGCAACAAGTAGGAAGGGCCGTCTGTGAGTTCGCAGAACCGAACCGGCAGCCGACGCAAAACGATCACAACGATCTCAAGCTTGGCAATTGCCGGCGCGTTGGTTTTGACCGGATGTTCGCCAGAGGTAGAGAAAGGGTGGCTGCCCACTGAACGTGGCACCACCAGCAACACCGACCGCATCATGGACCTCTGGGTCAACTCATGGATTGCCGCCCTGGTTGTGGGCATCATTACCTGGGGCCTGATCGTCTGGTGCCTTGTTGCATACCGCCGCCGCAAGGGCACCGTCGGGTTCCCGCGGCAGACCAGCTTCAACCTGCCCCTTGAAGTCTTTTACCTGACCATCCCCCTGTTCATGGTTGTGGTGTTCTTCTACTTCACCGACCGTGACCAGCAGGCGATTGACAACCGCTCCCAGCCTGCCGACGTCGTTGTCGACGTCCGCGGCAAGCAGTGGGCCTGGGACTTCAACTACAAGGCCGGCGACGTCATCCAAGAGGACGTCCACGAGGCCGGGGTGCAGGCGCACCTCACGGGCAACACCATCGATAAGGAACAGCTGCCCACCCTGTACCTGCCGGTCAACAAGTCTGTTGACCTCGAACTCAACGCACGCGACGTCATCCACTCCTTCTGGGTCCCCGCTTTCCTCCAGAAGCGCGACATGATCCCGGGCAAGACCAACTACATCAGGTTCACCCCCACCAAAGAGGGCACCTACGACGGCAAGTGTGCCGAACTTTGCGGTGAGTACCACTCCGAAATGCTGTTCCGCGTGAAGGTGGTGTCGGAATCCGAATTCCAGGCCCACATGAACGAGCTGCGCGAAGCCGGCAACACGGGTCTCCTCGGCGTCGAGTACGACCGCAACCCGAACCTGAACGAAATTAAGTAAGGGGAGCGACGTGGCTACTTATACCCAGACCGCACCTGCCGGAACCCTCGAGGCTTCCGTAGTTCCTAAGTCCAAGGGACGCATCGTCGTCAACTGGATCACCTCCACCGACCACAAGACCATCGGGTACATGTACCTGATCGCGTCGTTCGTGTTCTTCTGCCTGGGCGGCGTCATGGCGCTGCTCATCCGCGCCGAACTGTTCGAGCCCGGCATGCAGATCCTGCAGACCAAAGAGCAGTACAACCAGCTCTTCACGATGCACGGCACCGTCATGCTGCTGATGTTCGCGACACCGCTGTTCGCCGGCTTCACCAACGTCATCATGCCGCTGCAAATCGGTGCCCCCGACGTCGCGTTCCCGCGGCTGAACGCCCTGGCCTTCTGGTTCTTCCTCTTTGGTTCCACCATCGCGGTGTCCGGTTTCATCACCCCGCAGGGTGCGGCATCGTTCGGCTGGTTCGCCTACGCGCCGCTGTCCAACACGACGTTCAGCCCCGGCATCGGTGGCGACCTGTGGGTCTTCGGCCTGGCGCTGTCCGGCTTCGGCACCATCCTGGGCGCGGTCAACTTCATCACCACCATCATCTGCATGCGTGCCCCCGGCATGACCATGTGGCGGATGCCCATCTTCACCTGGAACGCCCTGGTGACCTCCATCCTCGTGCTGATGGCCTTCCCGCCGCTGGCGGCTGCTCTGTTCGCGCTCGGTGCCGACCGCCGCTTCGGGGCCCACATCTTCGATCCGGAAAACGGCGGTGCCGTCCTCTGGCAGCACCTGTTCTGGTTCTTCGGCCACCCCGAGGTGTACATCATCGCGCTGCCGTTCTTCGGCATCGTTTCGGAGATCTTCCCGGTGTTCAGCCGCAAACCGATCTTCGGCTACAAGGGCCTGGTCTACGCCACCATCGCCATCGCCGCACTGTCGGTAACCGTGTGGGCACACCACATGTACGTCACCGGATCCGTGCTGCTGCCGTTTTTCGCGTTCATGACCATGCTGATCGCGGTTCCGACCGGTGTGAAGTTCTTCAACTGGATCGGCACCATGTGGCGCGGTTCGCTGACGTTCGAGACCCCGATGCTCTGGAGCATCGGGTTCCTGATCACCTTCCTGTTCGGCGGCCTCACCGGCATCATCCTGGCGTCCCCGCCGCTGGACTTCCACGTCTCGGACTCCTACTTCGTGGTGGCGCACTTCCACTACGTGGTGTTCGGCACCGTGGTGTTCGCGATGTTCGCCGGCTTCTACTTCTGGTGGCCGAAGTTCACCGGGAAGATGCTGAACGAGCGCCTGGGCAAGATCCACTTCTGGCTGCTGTTCCTTGGCTTCCACGGGACGTTCCTCATCCAGCACTGGCTGGGTGTCGAAGGCATGCCGCGCCGTTACGCGGACTACCTGGTGGAGGACAACTTCACCTGGATGAACCAGTTCTCCACCGTGGCATCGTTCGTCCTGGGCGCCTCCCTGATCCCGTTCTTCTGGAACGTCTACATCACGTGGCGCAACGGGGAAAAGGTCCAGGTTGATGATCCGTGGGGCTTCGGCGCCTCGCTGGAATGGGCCACGTCCTGCCCGCCGCCGCGGCACAACTTCACCTCGCTGCCCCGGATCCGTTCCGAGCGGCCCGCCCTGGACCTGCACCACCCGGAACTCCGCCAGGTCCACACCGTTGAGTCACCGGCGCCGGCCGCCCAGGTACTCGGAAACGCCGACCAGAGGGACAACTGACAATGAAAATTGAATCTTGGATTTTTGGTGCCGGAGTCTTCTTCTTCGTCCCGGTGTCCCTGGTCTATGGCTTCCTGACCAACTGGGGCGAATGGGTGGGCATCCTCGGCATCCTGCTGGTGGGCGGACTTGCCGGCATGATTGGCGGCTACCTTGGCTTCACCGGGAAGCGCGTTGGTATGCGCCCCGAGGACCGCAGCGATGCTGAGATCCACGAAGGCGCCGGCGAGCAGGGACACTTCAGCCCCTGGAGCTGGTGGCCGCTGGTCCTGGGAATCGCGTGCGCAACAGGTTTCCTGGGCCTTGCGGTGGGTTTCTGGATTGTGTTCATCGCGGCCGGCCTGGCAGTAGTGGCACTCATCGGCTGGGTGTACGAATACAGCCGCGGAGACCACGCGCACTAACGCTTCACCGATTACGACGTCGGGCCCCACCAAACGGTGGGGCCCGACGTCGTTTTTGTTGCTCCTGGCACGCCCTAGGCTGCGCCCTGCGACTCCAGCAGCTCGCCAAGCGCCCTCAGGGCGTCCTCGGCCACCTGGCGGCCCAGCGGGCTTCTGACGGCCGCGTCGCTGACGCCAAGCTCCACGATGCATCCCTGGTGAAAATCCGCCGCCATTACCTGCAGCAGGGAGCGCGCATCAACGCCTGGGCCACCCTCCTTGGAGATGGTCACCGGCAGTCCGGTTTCCGTAACAGCCCGTACAAATAGGGCGGCAGGCCTGGCGTGCAGGCCCACCGATGCTTTGACCACGGCGTTATGTGTTGGCAAAGGGACTCCTCCGTTATGACGGCCCCCTCCGTCGACATCGCGTTTTCATGACAAATATAGGGCCTGCCCCGTTGCCCTGCTAAACGGCTGGGCATGGTGAACAACGCTGGTCTAGACCTGACCTAAAATTGGAAGGTGAACTTCAACGCAGGGGAGACAATCCATGCCAGCTAGTGCGGCAGCCATCACCGGCGACATCGACCGGTCCAGTGGCACGGCCATCTACGTCCAGCTGCGTGAGATCCTGCGTACCTACATCGCCGACTCCTGCCCGCCGGGATCAGCCCTGCCGTCTGAACGGGATCTCGCCGAACGGTTCGGCCTTGCCCGCATGACCGTCCGCCAGGCGATTGATGCGTTGGTAGGCGAAGAAGTGATCGAGAGAGTAGTGGGCCTGGGCACGTTCGTCCGCCGGCCAAAGCTCGATCTCCAGGTCAAACTGACGTCCTACAGCGAGGAGATGCAGCGACGCGGGATGGTCCCCGCGGCGAAGGTCCTGAGCTTTGAGCAGATTGCCGCCAGTGCGTTCCTTGCACGCGAGCTGCAGTTGGATGAGGGAACGCCATTGGTGCGTTTCCGGCGCCTGCTCCTGGCCGACGGTGAACCCATGAGCGTTGACGAGAACTTCATTCCGGCCCACCGGGTGCCTGGACTGCTGGACGGGGAACCGCCCACCTCGCTGTACAACGTCCTCAGCGAGCAATTTGGGCTGGTGATGGAATGGGGCGAGGACATGATCGAGGCCACCGCGGCTTCGCCGTCCACCGCGCGGTTGCTGAACGTGGAGGTGGGTGCGCCGCTCCTTAAGATCCAGCGGCATGCCTTCGTAGCCCGGGCCATGGTTGACTATTCGGTCTCCTACTACCGCGCAGACAGGTACAAGCTATGGGTGCCGCTGCAGCGCCCGGGTGCACGCCGGGCACGTAACCACTGAGGCGCCCGCCGCCACACCGGCGGCAGACGGAGTGCAGCGCTGGCGCTGCGGACACACGAAAGGCAAACAGGAAGGCCCGGTCCATGTGGACCGGGCCTTCCTGTTTGCCTTTGTAAGCCTTAGTGGGACAGGCTCTTTGCTTCCTCGGGTGCTTCCACTGCGGCATGGCCGTGGCCGTGCGCAGCTTCAAGTTCAGCCGGAGTTGCAGGCGCAACCCGGTCCTCGAAGAACCACTTGGAGAGCAACGCGCGGCGCTTTTCCTTGCGGGTTACAACGCCATGTTCATTCGGCACGGCAGGAAGAACCTCAGGCGATTCGAAGCCCACCAGCTTGTAGCGCTTGTACTCGTCCAGGGGAGCGTGAACCTCGATGAACTCACCATGCGGGAGGCGGACAATGCGGCCCGTCTCGCGTCCGTGCAGGGCGATCTCGCGGTCCTTGCGCTGGAGGGCCAGCGCCACGCGCTTCGTGACGACGAAGGCGATAATCGGCCCGACGAAGAACAGGGCGCGCAGCCAGTACGTCACATCGTTCAGCGAGACATGGAAGTGGGTTGCGATGAGGTCGGACCCGGCAGCCGCCCACATGACGCAGTACCAGACGAAGCCGGCCATACCGATAGCCGTCCGGGTGGGGGCGTTCCGGGGACGGTCCAGGACGTGGTGTTCACGTTCGTCCTTGGTAACCCACCGTTCGATCCACGGGTACATGAACATGATGGTGAACAGGATGCCTGCCGGGACCAGGGCCGGCAGCAGGACATTCAGCGTGAGGGTGTAGCCGAAGATGACGTATTCGAAGTGGAAGTCGCCAATCACACCCGGCATCAGGCGCAGGGCGCCGTCAACGAAACCGATGTACCAGTCGGGCTGGGTACCGGCGGATACGGGGGAGGGATCGTAGGGGCCGTAGTTCCAGATCGGGTTGATCGTGAAGAACCCTGCCATCAGGGCCAGGACGCCGAACACGATGAAGAAGAATCCACCGGCCTTGGCTGCATAGACAGGACCCAGAGGGTAGCCGACGACGTTGTTGTCGTTCCGGCCGGGGCCGGGGTACTGGGTGTGCTTGTGGACGACCACCATGAAGAGGTGCAGGACGATCATCAGCAGGATGAGTGCCGGCACCAGCAGGATATGCAGCATGTAGAGGCGCCCGATGATGGCGGTGCCCGGGAATTCTCCCCCGAAGAGGAAGAACGAGATGTAGGTGCCGATGACCGGGATGGACTTGATCACGCCGTCGATGATGCGCAGGCCGTTTCCGGAGAGCAGGTCATCAGGCAGCGAGTAGCCGGTGAAGCCGGCGGCCATTGCCAGGATGAGCAGGACGCTGCCCACAACCCAGTTCATTTCGCGGGGCTTGCGGAAGGCGCCGGTGAAGAAGACCCTCAGCATGTGCACCGCGATGGAGGCTACGAACAGCAGGGCCGCCCAGTGGTGGACCTGGCGCATAAACAGGCCGCCACGGATGTCAAACGAGATGTCGAGCGACGAGCTGTACGCCACGGACATCTCCACGCCCTTCAGCGGGACGTATGAACCCTCATAGTGCGTCTCGGCCATGGACGGATCAAAAAAGAATGTCAGGAACGTGCCCGAGAGCAGGAGGATGACAAACGAGTAGAGGGCCACTTCGCCGAACATGAAGGACCAGTGGTCCGGGAAGACCTTGCGGCCGAACTCGCGGAGGATTCCGGAACCGCCAACACGTGCATCGACGAAGTCGGTAATCCGGCCCGTCTTGGTTTTGGCGACGAAAGCCGGCTCAGCTGGTGATGCTGCGCTCATGCATATCACGCTCCCAGTAACTTGGTCCTACGGGTTCTTTGAAGTCGCTGGTGGCGACCAAGTAGCCCTCGTCGTCAACTGCGATGGGCAGCTGGGGGAGGGGCCGGCTGGCGGGGCCGAAGATCACCTTGCACTCTTGGGTGAGGTCGAAGGTGGACTGGTGGCACGGGCACAGCAGGTGGTGCGTCTGCTGCTCGTACAGGGCAACAGGGCAACCGACGTGGGTGCAGATCTTGGAGTAGGCAACAATGCCGTTGTAGCCCCAGTCCTCGCGGCCCTCGGAGGGGTTCAGCGATGCCGGGTCCAGCCGCATGAGCAGCACAACGGCCTTGGCCTTTTCGTTGAGCTTGCCCTCGTGGAGGTCGTTCAGCCCTTCCGGAATAACGTGGAAGGCCGAGCCGATGGTGACGTCGGAGGCCTTGATCGGCGTTCCGTCAGGGTCACGGGCAAGCCGCTTGAGCTTGCCTTCCTGGGGTGCCCACATGGTGTGGGCCAGTTTGTCGTCCGGGCGCGGTCCGAGGTCACCGAAGATGGCGACTGCCGGAAGCGGCGCGAGTGCAACGGCACCCAGGAGGGTGTTACGGATCAGCGGACGGCGCTTGATGCCCGTCTCTTCGACGATGTCATCGACGATGCGGACAGCCGCCTGCCGGTCCTCCTCGTAGCGGATCGCGTGGCGCTCCTCGGAAACTTCGTGGTCCGGCATGAGGGCCTTGGCCCAGTGCACAATGCCGGTACCGATCCCGAGCATGGCGAACGCCGTGCCAAGGCCGAGCAGCATGTTCTGGAGCCGGATGGTGCCGATGCTCGATTCTTCGCCTCCCAGGTCAATGGCGAAGTACGCCACCAGGAAGATCAGGGTTCCAACAACAGAGATGCCAAATAGTAAGGCGACCTGCCGTTCTGCCCGCTTTGCGGCCTTCGGGTCCGTGTCAGCCAGGCGCAAACGGTGCGGAGGGATTCCAGGATCCTGGAATTTCTCCACCTCATTCTGACCAGCCGTAGCTACGGTGCCCGAGTGGTTCGGACTGCCGTCACTATGGTTGCCCATAATTCGCCTCATCCTTCTCTCGTCCCGGCGGGTGCCGGGTTAGTTTCTAATATCAAGCTGCTGACGGATCAGCAGAAGTGTGTGGTGGTTCCCAGGGGTCAGGACGTCCGGGAAGTCAGCCAGATAGTGAAGGCGATGATGACGCCGAGGCCGGCAACCCAAACAAACAGGCCTTCTGCCACCGGGCCCAGGGATCCGAGGTCTGCTCCGCCCGGCGAGCCGGTGGTTTCGATCTGCTTGAGGAAGGTGATGATGTCCCGCTTGCCTTCGGGGGTGATGTTCGAATCACTGAACACAGGCATGTTCTGGGGGCCGGTGGCCATGGCTTCGTAGATGTGCTTGCCGGATACGTCTGCCAGCGCGGGTGCGAACTTGCCGCGGGTCAGCGCGCCGCCGGCGGCTGCTGCGTTGTGGCACATGGCGCAGTTGGTGCGGAACAGCTCGCCGCCTTCTGCTGCGTCGCCGCCTTCGTCGAGCAGGCCTTCTTCAGGGACCGCCGGGCCGGCACCCAGGGAAGCAACATAGGCTGAAAGCTGCCGGGTCTGCTCATCGTTGAACTGCACGGGCTTCTTCATGGCCTGGGGGCCGTTCATCTGCATCGGCATGCGGCCGGTGCCCACCTGGAAGTCAACGGCTGCTGCACCAACGCCAACCAGCGAAGGACCAGCTTGGCTTCCGCTGGCACCCATCCCGTGGCAGGTAGCGCAGTTCGCTGCAAACAGCTTGCCGCCCTCTTCCACGTCATTGGCGCTGTAGGAAGTGCTGGAGGCCTTGGCCTCGTTGACTGTGGTAGCCGCGGCGTATACCCCACCCGTGATGAGGAGCCCCATCAGGAGCAGCGCTAGTGCTGCTAGTGGGTGACGCCGCTTTTGTGAGAGTGCCTTCACGTGGTGGTTCCTTTATTCGATCCTGCGCCGGCTCCGGGAGCCGCTACCTGAAATTCTGCCTCTTGTAGAAAAAGAATCAAAGCTGGCTACTTGAGTACGTAGATGACCAGGAAGAGGCCGATCCACACGACGTCCACGAAGTGCCAGTAGTACGAGGTGACAATCGCTGAGGTCGCTTCAAAATGCCCGAACTTCTTCGCGGCGAAGGACCGGCCCATGATGAGCAGGAAGGCGATGAGGCCGCCGATGACGTGGAGGCCGTGGAAGCCGGTGGTCATATAGAAGGCGGAGCCGTAGGCGTTGGAGGACAGCGAGACGTGCTCAGAGACCAGCATGGCGTATTCCGTGGTCTGTCCCGCAACGAAGAATGCGCCCATGAGGAACGTCAGGGTGAACCATTCGTTCATTCCCCAGCGGGCGAACTGGAAAGCGCCCCCGGTCCGGCGCGGCTGGAGCCGTTCGGCCGCGAAGACGCCCATCTGGCAAGTAAAGGAACTTGCCACGAGGACGATGGTGTTGACGAGCGCAAAGGGGAAGTTGAGCTTGGCTGTCTCATCGGCCCACATCTGCGCACTCGTGGAGCGCAGCGTGAAGTACATGGCGAAGAGACCGGCGAAGAACATCAACTCGCTGGACAGCCATACAACGGTTCCAACGGAAACCATGTTCGGGCGGTTCAGCGTGGGGTGCGCCGGGGTACTGGGGGCATGGGTCGCAGATGTCACATAGACATTATGTCTGTAAAACTCCGTGCTGCCCAACGCAAACCGCCTTTTCGGGGGACTTTTTCTACAAAGACGCGAAATCGCCCGGAAAAGTTCCTGGAGGGGTTCACATTGGTCACGCCCCGGCAACGCTCGATAGCATCAGGAGGTGACTTCACAGGTTTCCGCACCGTCCGGCAATTCTTGGCCCCACCTGATCTCCGCCTTGATCGGCGGTGCTGACCTGACAGCGGACAACACCTCCTGGGCGATGGACACCATCATGTCGGGGGAGGCCACGCCCGCCCAGATTGCCGGATTCCTGGTGGCCCTCAGCTCCAAAGGCGAAACAGTTGAGGAGCTTTCGGGCCTGGTGGCGGCCATGCTTGCCCATGCCAGGCCTGTGAGCATCTCCGGCGAGAAGCTTGACATCGTGGGCACCGGCGGAGACCAGTTGAACACGGTGAATATCTCCACGATGGCAGCCCTTGTCGCGGCGGGGGCCGGTGCCAAGGTGGTCAAGCATGGCAACCGGGCCGCGTCGTCGTCGTCCGGCTCTGCAGACGTACTCGAAGCCTTGGGCGTGCGGCTCGACCTGACCATCGAGGAGGTGGCGCGCAACGCCGAAGAGGCCGGAATCACGTTCTGCTTTGCGCAGGTGTTCCACCCCTCATTCCGCCACACCGCCGTTCCCCGGCGCGAGCTGGCTATTCCCACCGCTTTCAACTTCCTCGGCCCCCTCACCAACCCTGCCAACGTGCAGGCCTCAGCGGTCGGCGTCGCAAACGCCAGGATGGCGCCGCTGGTAGCCGGCGTGCTGGCGCAGCGGGGGAGCAGGGGCCTGGTATTCCGCGGCAACGACGGCCTGGACGAACTCACCACCACGGGTCCGTCCACAGTGTGGGAGATCCGTGATGGCCGGGTGACAGAGCTGACTTTCTCTCCGGAGGACTTGGGCATCCGCCTTGCCACCGTGGAACAGCTGCGGGGTGGAAACGCAGAGGTAAACGCAGCCGTTGTCCGCGAGGTCCTCGCCGGCAAGGCAGGCCCGGCCAGGGACGCCGTCCTGGTCAATGCAGCGGCCGGTCTGGTGGCCTTCGACGAATCGGCCGAGGGCCCCTTCCTTGACCGGATGCGGAAGGCTTTTGCCCGCGCTGCCGAATCCATTGATACCGGGGCCGCCGCAGCCGTCCTTGGGAAGTGGGTCTCGCTCACCGCCCGGTGAGCAAGGTCAGTTCCCTACTGGCTACTGCTCAAAGCCCAGCGAGAACGCCGCGTCCAGGTCGTGCTGCGAATATGCGCGGAAGGCAATGTGGGTTGTGGTGTGGACCACGGCAGGGACCTTGGAAAGCCTGTCCGCGATGACGTCCGCCAGATCCTCGTGCCGGTGGACCCGGGCCACGGCAATGAGATCCCATTCTCCGGTTACGGAATAAACCTCGCTGATCCCCTCGATCGAGGAGATTTCCTCGGCAGTTTCAGGGATGCGGGCAGCGTCGGTCTTGATCAGGACAAATGCAGTGATCACGTTGAACCCTTCCGGATCTGTTGCGCCGTAGCAGTGCCCGGCAAGCTTCTGCTGCCAGCCTATTACATTGGCAGTCGCGCGCGGCCGGACCGTCGTGTCCCGTCCTGTTCAGGCACGGCGGCGGCGCCTGAACCCCGCCAGCAGCAAGCGGTAGCCAAGCAGCAGGACCCCCAGGCTGACCAAAGCCACTATGACAAACGGGAGCACCACGGTCTGGCCGGTCAGGGCGCGCAGCACCATCCCTCCCGCCACGCTGCCGAGCCAAACGGCGAGGCCGGTGCGCCGTACCGAGAGGGGTTGCCGCCATGCCCTCGCAATGATCCATCCCAGCGCAGCACCCGCCAGGAACGGCCAGGCGGTCAGGAGCACACCGGTCACCACTTCGCCGCGCTGGTGGGCGTCACGTCCGACGGCGGCGAACACCAGGATCATGGCGGCGTCGGTCGCCGCCGCTGCCAGAGTCAGGCGGAAGGCGTGCGGATTTGCGGTCTTCATGTTGCGGGAAGTCATGGATCCGAGCTTAACGCCGGCCGTTGTGTGACGTGGACCGCGGCATTAGGCTCAAGCCGGAAGGGAGCCACCATGCCACGAAAGATCGGGACCTGCCTCTGGTTCGAAAACCAGGCGGAAGAGGCGGCACAGTTCTACACTTCGGTTTTCGACGATTCAAGAATCCTCAATGTTTCGCGGTTCGGTGAGGGCGGACCGGGCGCGGCAGGCGAAGCAATCGCCGTCGACTTTGAACTCGGAGGACGGGGGTTCACTGCCCTGAATGGTGCCCGGGGATCCACCTTCACTGAGGCTGTTTCGTTCGTGGTGGACTGCGAGGACCAGTCCGCGGTGGACCGGTACTGGGCAGCCCTGACCGACGGCGGCTCAGAAAGCCAGTGCGGTTGGCTAAAGGACCGTTTCGGTTTGTCCTGGCAGGTCATACCCTCAATCCTGCCGTCCTTGATCGCGGGACCCGACCCCCACGGATCTCAGCGGGCCATGCAGGCCATGCTGGGGATGCGCAAGCTGGACATCGCCGAACTGCAGAAAGCCTATGACGGGTGACCTTGCCGGGAAATCCGCAGTAATCTCCGGCCGGCTGCCGAACTATCCGCTGCTGGAGGCCCTGTGAACAAGCCACTGTGGATCTGTTGCCTCGTTGGCGGTGCTGTTGGAATTACCCTTGGGCTCGCGGTTTTTGACAGTCCGTTGCTTGGTTTTGCACTGGGACTTGGGATCGGGGCCGTGGTTGGCGCCGGGATCGGGTCCAGGCGCTAGATTCCGTCCGCGTTGCCTCCGCTTCGGAGAGGGACCTCTCCCTTAGGAAGTATGGGGATGGCCCCATTGACAGGACCGACCGTCCTGAGGATGCTCATTCGTACCATCCATCACACGTTTTGCTGAACCGAAATCAGGTTCCCATGGGCGCCGACGGCTATGGAGAATTGAAACTGGAACTGCTCGGGTCCTGGCGTCTCTACCGGGACGGCGTGGTTGTGCACGTTGCGACGCGTCAGCAGCGGCTGATCGCGGCGCTGGCCATCAAGGGTCCGCTTCTCCGTAACTACCTCGTTGGCTTGTTGTGGCCCGAGTATCCGGATTCCAAGGCGTTGGAGAGCCTGCGCGTCAGTGTGCATCTGATTTCCCGCCAAGTGCCCGGGCTGATCGTCAATGAGGGCCGGATGCTGTACCTCAGCGACGACGTGGATGTTGACCTAAGGCGGGTCCGGCTTCAGGCCAGGGCCCTGGGCGGTGCAGGGCTGCAGGCCGACCCTGCATCCCTGCTGGACGGACTACATGACGCGCAACTGCTTCCCGGCTGGTACGAGGACTGGATGATGGTTGAACAGAGCCGGTTGCAGCAGGACCGCTTACGGGCTTACGTAGCCATCGCTTCGCATGCAATTGCCGTGGGGGACACCGGTACGGCAGAGGCAGCCGCCGAGGCGGCGGTGGAGATCGAGCCGCTCTATGAAACTGCCGTCAGTCTCCTTATCCGGGCTGAATTGCAGCACGGCAATCCCGCCGCCGCGCTCAGGGCTTACGAACGCTACCGGAAGCAGCTTGGGGAAGACATGGGTCTACTGCCTTCGGAATCGGTCAGCGGGCTTCTCACGGGGCCCCTCGAGCGCCGGCCAGGTTTGGGGACGGAACGGTCAGTTCCGCCCGGTCACCCCTGGCTGAGCGGCCAGCCAGCGCTTGACCACGCTTAGGACCTCCGCGGGGTCGGCTGTGGCCACGGTGCTTTGAGTGCTGCTGGGAGTCTGTCCGTAGGTTATCCTCGCGCGGAACCCCTGTGGGTGGCCGGGCTCCTGCCAGGTTCGAATGACCATGAAGCCGGCGGAGGGGGGCTCCTGCTCTGGTCCCTGGTCGCCCGCGGGCTCGGACCAATGGTGGTCTTGCATCACCGCGGTCACCTCTCCCGTCCTGGCTCAATGATTGTGGGAAGGTCCAGGCTTCTGCCGCACCGATCCCTTGGCCGCCAGAGGTGCCCTCCATTGAATGGAGGCCTTCCTCTTGGTTCCTTTGATCTTGGTGGAGGAAAATCAGGAGTTGGCTCGCGTTTCCGAAATATTGACGCAAGATTAGTCCTGCCCGGCGGGGCTCCCGCCTCCGTACACCGCTGAGCCGTTAACCCCCACGGCACCGGCACTGGGACCCGCGGGGCGCGGCGGAGGAACCGGCAGCAGTAACGCTGCGGTAACGCCGCGGATGGTCCAATCGGCCAAGACCCGTACGCTGCAAGGCGCACGGCAGAGTCCTGATCTGTTGCCTAAGGAGGGACAGTATGGGGTTCCCTGGCGACGACGGCCGGCTGCCCGTGATCTACGTCCGGGGTTTCGCCGGAACAGGCACCGCCGTCAATACCGCCGTCGATGACCCGTTCTACGGCTTCAGTCAGGGCTCTGTGCACGTCAGGGCTGACAGCAATGGCCGGGCGAAGTTCCACCAGTTCGAGTCTCCGATGCTGCGGCTGGTGAGCGACCATAAGTACGAGGTCCCTGTTCACGGTGACCAATGGGCCTTTCTGAACAGCGCGGACGCCGGCTCGGTGAACCCGGCGTCGGTGTGGATCCACCGCTTCTACGACGTGTCAGCAGATACCTTTGGCGCGGACCCGGAAAACTTCTCCTTCGAGGATGCGGCACGCGACCTGTTCAAGCTGATCAAGCTTGTGCTGGAGAAGACCGGCGCGCCCAAGGTCTTCCTGGTGGCCCATTCCATGGGCGGGCTGATCTGCCGCTCGCTTCTGCAACGGGTCATCCCGGAAAGCCTCGCCGGGCAGGACGGCAATGTAGACGCCGCCGCGGGAGCCGGATTTGTTGCCAGGGTCTTTACCTACGCAACGCCGCACGGTGGAATCCGTTTCGCCATCGGTTTTGGCCTGCTGGAGAAGATTCGCGACGCCACGGGGCTCCAGGGCGCGGATATTTTTGGCCCTGACCGGATGTACGAGTACCTGACCCCTCCTGCCCTCAGGAGGACGCTGACGCGCGACCAATTCATCGCAACCGAGATGCCCGAGGAGGGCTTCCCGGTGGACGAATTGTTCTGCCTCGTTGGGTCCAATCCGGAGGACTACGACGTGGCCATGGGCCTGTCCTCCAAAGCGGTGGGAGCCCGCAGTGACGGGCTGGTCCAGATCGACAACGCTGCAGTCCGCGGCGCGCCGCTGGCCGTGGTGCACCGCAGCCACAGCGGGCGGTACGGAATCGTCAACTCGGAGGAGGGCTACCAGAACCTCCAGCGCTTCCTCTTCGGCGATCTTAAGGTCGAAGTGGAGCTGGTCGGCTTCACGGTCGGCAGGGACGCACCTGCCGACGTCGAATTCCAGCTTGACGTCGCGCTGGCCATCAGGGGACTGCCCGTCATGGTCCACGAGCAGAGTGCGTCCCACTTCTGTCCGGTGCAGATTGAGCACTGGCGGGAAGGGGACCCCATCGATTCTCCGGTTCCGCTGCTGACGACTTTCCTTTCCTCCAAGGCCCCACGGCCGCGTGTCGGCGGCAGGGTGGTACCCCGGCTTCGTCATGCGCTCCGGCTCCGGCTGATGTCCATCAGGGAGAAGGAGGGACACTTCTTCTTTGATGACCACCTGGAACAGACCGAGGATTGGCAGGATACCCTGGTGGTTGACATCGAACCTCCCGCAAAAGACCGGCCGCTGCCGAGGGCATGGGCTGCCTGGAACAGCGTGATCCCGACGGCCCTCCGGGACTGGGAGCCGGGGGAGAGGGACCAGTTGAAGGACATAGACCCTACCGTTCACCGCTGGACCGGACGCATAGACGTCCCGGAGGCCTCCCGGGACCTGCTGGGACGGCATGCAGGGATCAACCTCACCGTGACCCCGAGAACCCTTTCATTCTGAGACCGACCGCTTCAGCCGCAGGGGAGTGGTGCAGTTCCGAACGCACTGGTGCCTGCCGTCCGCGAGGGCGGGATGCCAGAATTGTGCCAGAAGCAGGTAGGCGCTTTCGTGGACAGGAGGTGACGGTGGGCGGTTACACCTTCGTCGTGGTCAACGGGGCTGAGTGGCGGTTCGACCGCGAAGGCGTCTTCGGAGCACTGCGGCGCGACCACATCGGACAGCCTCTCGAGCGCCGCGGTAGACGGCTGGCGCGAGTCGGCTACTCGGACGCCTGGGATGTCGGGCTCAGCGATGACCTCACCGCGTTCGTGATCAGCGCTCCGCCCGCGCCTATGATCGAATTGGTGGCCTGGGTGCGGGCCTTCGTGCCGGCGGACGTGGACCTGCTGCTTTTCGAAGACCAGCTTGCCTTCGATCCAGTTTTGCTGCCTCCTGGCATCACGCCTGAGCAGGTGCGGAGCCGGTTCTTCCCCGATGCCTGGAAGGTGGAACAGTTGGGTGCGCAGGGGCCTCCGGTGCTGGCCGAACGTCTGGGGTCGACGAAGCCGCCCAAAGTTCCATGAATCCGAACGTGAAGCAGCGCGTGATTCTCCCCACGGCAGCTGCAGAACGCGCCGTCGCTATTAGAAATACGTACCGAAAATGGACGCCACGTAAGCAAGGAGCAGGACGTATCCCAGTGCGAAGACAGTTTGGTAGGGCCATCGGGTGCGGCGAAGTTCCGGTTCACCTACTGAGTGCTGAGCGGCCGTCCCGGGGCGGAACGCCCGAATTGAAGGCAGCTGGATTCGGAAGATGCTCACAGCGAAAACTTGGAGGATTGCGGCCGCGTAGGCCAGGAAAGGCTGGCCGAGGAAACCGGTGACGGCAGGAAGCAGGAGTTCCACTCCGATGGATACTACGTTCCCTGCCAACTGGAGCCGTTCGAAGAAGTGATCCGCTCGGGATCCTTCCTTGATGGGGAATCGATAGCGTCCGGCTACGCAGACTGCCACTGAAGCAAGGACTATGGCCAGTAGTATCAGAAACCGTTCCACTTGGGTCACCTCCACTTGGCCGTCGGGGCAGCGCGATCATGGATACGGGGACCGCAGAGCACTCCAATGAGGTCCCCGCGCACTCGCAGCCACGTCCCCAGGGAGAAGCCTCGCAGATCACCCGTCACGAGACCGACCTTAGTTGTTCGCGGACCCACCGTGCTGCAACCGAGGTCAGGCGCGTCAGGATCCCAGAGGAGTCAGACGCGCACCTGCGTAGCCCGCCATGGGGACACCCGCGGCGGCGTGTTTGCTACTACTGGCATCCCTGCGGATTGAAAGCGGGCGTATTCATTCGCGGTGGCTTCGTCTCCCCGGCAGCTATTCCCATGCA